>JALOLX010000036.1 GCA_025455765.1 Flavobacteriales bacterium
ACCTCATCGGCCTTCGCACACTGTTCTTCGTGCTGCTGGCGCTGTTGACGGCGGAATGGGTGCTGCGTCGCCGCAACGGCAGTTACTGAACAATGGATACCGCATCCGACAGGAAGCACGCGGAACGACCTTGGTGGCGCAGACACTTGGGCAAGCTGATCGTTGCCGCAGTGGTGGTGGTGCTCGCTTTCAACTGGAGAGGTGCGCTCCGGTTAATGGGCGCGGTGCTCATCACAGAGGATGCTCCGGTACGGGTGGATGCAGCTTACGTGCTGGGTGGTGGTCCGGTGGAACGCGGTGCGCGCGGTGCGCAGCTGCTGGCCGAGGGGCGCTGCGATACGCTGATCACCACCGGCATCAACATCCACCGGGTATTGGAAGCGGAAGGGGTGTTGTTCACAGAGGCGGAACTCACGGCACGATCCGCGTATCGTTCCGGTGCCGACAGCCTACGGGTACGCCTGTTGGAGGAGGGCACGAGCACGTGGGAAGAAGCTGCGGCCGTGTTGCGGGACGCACAGGCTCACGGCTACGATAGCGTCGCCATCGTGTCCACGGAGTTCCATCTGCGGCGCGTGCGGCGCGTGTTCCGTAAGCACTTCGAAGGCAGCGGTATCGCGTTGTTCACTGTGGCGGCGTATAACCCCATGTATGACCACCGTGCTTGGTGGGAGAGCGAGGACGGCCTGCTGATGGTGAACAATGAGTACGTGAAATCGCTGTACTACCTGATCACGTTCTGATCGCTTGGGCAGGAAGCGCCTGACCCTTCATCAGAACTTCATGACCCGCTCCACACGGCGTCCTCCGCTGTGTTCCAGCTGCAGCAGGTAGGTGCCTGGCGCCAGTCCTTGCAGGTCCAGGTCGATCGGGCCTTGCACCAGCAGCAGTTGCCAGCTCCGCACCGACCGGCCGGCGCCGTCGAGCAATCCCATGCGCACCTGGTGGAGCACTTCCGAGGCCCGCAGCACCAGGCGGTCCTTCGTGGGATTCGGTGCGAGCTGCAGGGTGGGAGCGGTCATTTCAGGTACGCTCACTTCGCTCAAGCAGAAGGGCTGCTCTTCACCCTCACCGTATTGGCCATCGCTTTCCACGAAGGTGAGCAGATCGGGGGCGTGAATGAAGTAGGAGCCGTTGCCTTCATCACAGCAGATACCGTTCCCGAACGCATCGTTGATGGTGAAGACATAGCAGCCGTTGGTGAGGCAGAAGTCGGACTGAACGAGCTCGCCGGCATCGCCATCGGCATATGGTCCTCCTTCGTACAGGACGGTGCCCACATCGGTGGCGAGGCTCCACGTGATGTCCGTTCCGAAGTCATCGAGCGTTAGCTCCAGGCGCACCAGTTGCCCGGGTGTGCTCACCGTAAAGGCCCGGGTCCATCCGTCGTTCTCCGGCACCTGGTCCTCGTTCCCGTTGGGGCTGATGGTGTTCACCAGCAGTTCGTATTCGCCAGCTGTCACTGTGATCCAAGGCAGTTGCACATTGGCCGTCTGACCGGGCTGCAACAGTCCGTTCCACACGAAGAGCGCGGTGGGCGATCCGGTGAGCGTGTAGTTGATGCCCACATTGGTGATGGGCAGTTCCCCATTGTTCTTCAGCGTCACTTTAGGCCGGATGCTATCCTCATCGCATACCAACGCCGGAAGTTCGAAGATGGACGTGATCGAAGCATCCCAATTGATGGGCACCACCACCGGGACGTCCAGACCATCGAGGGTATCACCGCAGGTTCCGAGGTATTCTTCCAGGAAGGGCCAGCTGGTGGAGAGCCTGCCGTAGTAGTCGTTCACGCTGTTGTCGCAGTTCGCCGAACCTCCGTACAGCTGACCTACCACGCGGTGGTCCTGGTTCCAGAAGGCACTGCCACTGGAGCCGGGCTCGGTGGTGCCTGCATCCCAAACGGCCACCTGCCAGCAATCGGCCAGGCCCGTGCCCAGGTCCACATCGTCCTGGGTGAGGGCCCCATCGGTGCGGCTGAACTTTTTGATGTCACCACTGGGGTGATGGATACCGACGCCGCTTTCGGGGGCGATGTCCCGCTTGTCCCAGCCGGCCCAGTTGGCGTTGTATGCGGGCGGAGGGATGCTGCTCAGGCGCAGGAAGGCCATGTCGGTGCCTACGTTATCCACCAGAAGCTCGCAACCCGCCACGGTCTGGTCGATCGGGGCGTTCTCGGAAGGATCGCAGACCGGGCTTTCCCAATTGAAGCGGAACACCCAATCCTCCACATCGTCGCTGAGGCAATGGTGGGCGGTAAGGAAGTAGGGGATGGAGTCGCCGGCGCAATTGTTCATCAGCGTGCCGGTACAGAATCCATTGCCGCCGGTGGTAATAATGGCCACCGTGCGGATCTCGTCGCGCCAATCGTCCGCGTCGGGGCAGATGACGTTGATGTTGCATTCTCCGCTATCCCCGAAATCGCGGTCACGGTTGAAGATGTCGCGGTAGGCATGGGTCACCTGACCGATCACCAGCTCACCAAGGCCAGCAACCGCTGCGGGTTCATGGTATTCGATGGTGATGCGCTCACCTGGCAGCTGCGAAACGGCCATTCGGGTGCGGCCCGGACTGCTTTGGTCGGTGAAGGCCCCGAGCTGCTGGCCCGCATCGTTGTACACGAACAGGAAGGCCCCTTCAGGCATCACGTAGGTCGTGAACTTGAAGTTGATGGCATACGCGTCGGGGCAGTGCAGGCTTACGCTCCAAACGCGATCACCCGAAGGCAGCGTGCTCCAGACCCCGTCGCGATCGGAGCGCACGTCGGCTTCGTGGTTGAAGCCGAAGCGGTAGGGCCCCTTGTATCCGTCAGCTACGCGCGAGGCATCCTCCGCCAGCAGGGCCGCGGCATCCACAGTAGGGAACTCCACCACCGGCACGCGGGGGAGGGCCTCGCTGCGATCGGTAAGGCCCCAGGCGCGACCACCGAAGGAGATCTGGGCTTGGGCGGCAACAGTGAGCAGGCTGAACGAGAACAGGACAGCGTATCGGTTCATCATGGCATATCGCTTCGACGGTGAAAATACGGTGGCTGGCCGGAATGAACGAAGGGCCGGACCTCCCAGTGGACGTCCGACCCTTCACATGGGGTTGCCTTACATGCAGATCATCGATCGAGCAGCAGGCGCTCCACCTGGCGGGAATCACCGCTGGAGACCTCTACAAAATAGATGCCGCCGGGCTGCTGCAGGGACAGGTCGATGCGCTCGGTACCGGTAGCGTAGTTCCGCTCTGCCACCACTTGGCCCAGCGCATCGAACACGCGCACGGTGCCTCCCTGGCGGGCGAGCAGTGGGAGCAGCACCTGCACCTGGCCGTTACTCGGGTTCGGTACCAAGGTGATGCGGTTGTCGGAGAGGTTCAGGTCATCCACGGCGGTGGCGCTGGGATAACCGAAGAGCTGGTTGCCACAATTGCCCAGCCACGTCTGTAGCAAGGAATAGCTTTGGCTGAACCGACCGTAGTAGTCCGCGGTGATGCTGGAGCAGCTGGCAAATCCGCCGTACAGTTGACCTACCACCAATCCTTCAGGGTTGAAGAGCGCGCTGCCCGAGCTGCCGCCTTCGGTGGTGCCGTCCTCCCAGTTGCCCACACGCCAGAAGTTGGTCCCAGAACCCGGATTGCCGAGGTAGGCGGACGTGGTGAGCGGGTTGTTGTCGAAGGAGATCTTCTTCACATCACCGCTGGGATGATGGATGCCCACAGCGCTCGACGGGATGGTCGTGCTGCGATCCCACCCGCTGTAGAACACATTGAAGCTGGCAGGCGGTGTGGAGTTCAATTGAAGGAGCGCCACATCGGTCGTGGCGCTGTTCACGCGCAGGGTGGAGCCGGAGATCGTCTGGTTGGTCGGACCGTTGTTGTTGATGATGCAGGTGGGGCTGTTCCAGTTGAAGCGGAACACCCAGGTGTTGTTACCACCGAGGCAGTGGTTCGCCGTAAGGAAGTAGGGGGTACCATCCTCGTCGCAGTTATTGATCAGCGTACCGGTGCAGATCCCATTCCCACCCACGGTGATCATGGCCACCGAGCGGATCTGCGCACGCCATCCGTCACCGACCGCACAGATCACGTTGTTGTTGCAGGAGCCGGAATCTCCCAGGCCCTTGGTGCTCTTGAACAGATCGCGATAGGCATGGGTCACCTGACCGATGCGCAGACTGCCTGTGCCGCGTACAGCTGCTGGTTCGACGTATTCGATGGTGATGCGCTCGCCGGGCAGCTGGGTCACACCGAGCACCGTATTTCCCGGGTTGCTTTCCGCGTTGAAGGCACCGATATGCTCACCGAGGTCGTTGTAAACGAACACCTCAGCGCCTTCGGGCACTACATACTCGCTGAACTCAAAGTTGATGCTGTAGGCGCGCGGGCATTGGATGGCAATGCGCCACACCCGGTCACCATTGGGCAGTTCGTGCCACACGCCGCTGTTGTCCAGGGCAAGTTCGGTAGCGTGGTTGTAGCCGAAGCGATACGGTCCCTTGATGCCTTGTGCGGCACGGGCTTCATCCTCTGCCAGCAGTGCCTGTTCGTCGACCTCAGGCATCACCACCGTTGGAGCTTCGGGCAGTTCGGCAGTGCGGGCAAGGCCCCGCGGGTGCCCTCC
This sequence comes from Flavobacteriales bacterium, assembly GCA_025455765.1. Lineage (GTDB taxonomy): Bacteria > Bacteroidota > Bacteroidia > Flavobacteriales_F > PHOS-HE28 > PHOS-HE28. Next base: position 4,607 of record JALOLX010000036.1, read on the forward strand.
GAAGGACAATTGAGCGGAGGAGGGTACCGACAGCAGCCCGGTCAGCAGCGCGAGCGTAGCGTAGCGTTCGATCATGGTTGGAAGTGTTCTGGACCGTAAAAATACATCATCACAGGGATGAACAGTTCCCTGATCCGGGTCATTCTTAGGATCCGAACACGGTTCAGGCCTTCGCTGTGCGCTCCTCGAGCAACTTCCGCATCGCGAAGAGTTCGTCCCGCAACTGGGCTGCTGCGATGAAGTCCAGCTCCTTGGCAGCCTTGCGCATCTGACCTTCCAGCAGCTGCACGTTCTTCTCCAGCTGATCGGTGCTCATGTACTGCACGACCGGATCTGCGGCCATGCTCAGCTCTTCAGGCTCCACATAGGCCCGACGACCTTCCGCATCGTGGATGTCCAACACGGCGGTCTGGCGGATGACATCCCCCCGGTCGCGCTTGATCTGGGTCGGTGTGATGCCGTTCGCTTCGTTGTAGGCCATCTGCTTGGCGCGACGGCGGCCGGTCTCGTCGATGGTGCGCTGCATGCTCTCGGTGATGGTGTCCGCGTAGAAGATCACCAGGCCGTTCACGTTCCGCGCAGCACGCCCTGCGGTCTGGGTGAGGGAGCGGTTGCTGCGCAGGAAGCCTTCCTTATCGGCATCGAGCACGGCCACCAGGCTGACCTCGGGCAGATCGAGGCCTTCCCGGAGCAGGTTCACACCCACCAGCACATCGAACATCCCCAGCCGCAGCTGGCGTAGGATCTCGATCCGCTCCAACGTCTCCACATCGCTGTGGATGTACTTGCAGCGCACACCGTTCTTCCCAAAGAACTCGTTGAGCTCTTCCGCCATGCGCTTGGTCAGGGTGGTCACCAGCACACGCTCTTCCTTCTCAGCGCGCTTGCGGATCTCGTACAGCAGGTCGTCGATCTGGTCCTTGCTCGGCCGCACTTCGATGGGCGGATCCAGCAGGCCGGTGGGGCGCACCACCTGTTCCACCACCACACCCTCGCTACGCTCCAGCTCGTAGTCCGCAGGGGTGGCACTGACGAAGAGGGTCTGGCCCAGCAAGGTCTCGAACTCCTCGAACTTCAGCGGGCGGTTGTCCATTGCGCTGGGCAACCTGAATCCGTACTCCACCAGGTTCTTCTTGCGGCTGCGATCACCGCCGTACATGGCATGGACCTGGCTCACGGTCACGTGGCTCTCGTCGATCACCATGAGGAAATCCTCCGGGAAATAGTCCAGCAGGCAGAAGGGACGTTGTCCGGTGAGGCGCTGGTCGAAGTAGCGGCTGTAGTTCTCGATGCCCGAGCAATAGCCCAGTTCACGCATCATTTCCAGGTCGTAGTTCACACGCTCCTCCAAGCGTTTGGCCTCGAGGTGCTTGCCTATCTCGTTGAAGAAGGCCACCTGCTTCACCATGTCCTCCTGGATGCTGGAGATGGCCGCCTTCATGGTGTCCTTGCTGGTAACGAAGATGTTGGCCGGATAGATGGTAAGTTGTTGTTCGGCCTGGATGGTGCGGTTGCCCACAACAGCAAAGCGCTCCAGCCGCTCGATCTCATCGCCCCAGAAATGGATGCGCACACCTTCATCATCATAGGCCAGATAGACCTCCACCACATCGCCGCGCACACGGAAGTTGCCCCGGGCCGGATCGGTATCGCGGCGACTATAAAGGGCGCTCACGAGGTCGTGGAGCAGCTTGTTGCGAGCGATCTGCTGACCCACTTGCACACGCACGATGCTCTTATGGAACTCCGCCGGATTGCCGATGCCATAGATGCAACTGACGCTCGCCACCACGATGACGTTGCGCCGGCCGCTGAGCAGTGCGCTCGTGGCGCTCAGCCGCAACTTCTCGATCTCGTCGTTGATGGAAAGGTCCTTCTCGATGTAGGTATTGGTGGTGGGGAGGTAGGCTTCGGGCTGGTAGTAGTCGTAATAGCTCACGAAGTACTCCACCCGATCGTGCGGGAAGAAGTGCTTGAACTCACCGTAGAGCTGCGCGGCCAGGGTCTTGTTGTGGCTGAGGATGAGCGCTGGTCGGTCGAGCTGTGCGATCACATTGGCCACGGTAAAGGTCTTTCCCGAGCCCGTAACCCCGAGCAGGGTCTGCGCGGGAACGCCGTTGCGCAGGCCCTCCACCAACTGACGGATGGCCTCCGGTTGATCGCCGGTGGGTTGGAATTCGGAGACGAGCTGGAACGGCATGGTGCAAAAGTACCTTGTGCAGATGCAGGGAAACGAGTGAAATTCGCAGCCAAGAACCCACTTGACCACCCATGGAACGCGTCTTCCTCGCCAGCGCCCTTTTCACTGTCCTGTTCTGGACCAGCAGCTGTAGCACCTCCGGGACCCAGGAACCCGGCACCACCGATAGCACGACGACCGTGACCGCGTTACCCGACTCCATCCATCTGAAAGCCACGAACGGCCTCTTCGTCTGTGCCGATCTGGGTGCTGCGGGCGACGAGTTCGGTGTGCTCATCGCCAACCGTGTTGAAGCTTCGCTCTGGGAGACCTTCGCCTTGAAGGACCTGGGGGCAGGCAAGGTCGCGCTGGTGGCCGCGAACGGGAAGTACGTATGCGCCGATCGCAGCGTAGGTGGCCGCTTGAAGGCGGACCGCGACGTAGCCGGTGACTGGGAGACCTTTGAGCTGATGGACCTGCCGGATGGCGCCAAGGGCTTGCGCACTACGGAAGGGCTGTTCGTATGCGCCGAACTGGGCATCGAAGGGAACGGTCAGGGAACGCTCTATGCCAACAGGCAGGAGGCGGGGGAGTGGGAGACGTTCAGGGTGGAGCCCGCCGTTGCACGTTGATCGCACGGGTGTTCGTGCGTACCTTCGGTGAACCAAGAAGGGGCACCGGTTGTCCTGTTCACATAACGCCTCACCATGTTCCTGAAACGCCTGGCCTACTATTTGAACCCAGCGACCCTGTTCGGCAAGAGCAGTGGCAATAGCAGCCTTCGGTTCATGCATGGGATCAACCGCATCAGCATTCTGTTGTTCCTGTTCTGTCTGGGGGTGATGATCGTCCGCGCCTACTTGCGGTGAACGTCATGAGCGAGGCGGAGTTCCTCTCGCTATCCGTGCAGCAACGTGTGGCCGAACTGAGGCTTCACGGAGAGCATCTTGGAACGCGGCAGCACCTTTCGCATCACGTGCACCTGTACCGACTGCATGGGTTCTTCTGCGAACTGTGGATGCGTGCCGGCTTGAACGCCGTGGAGTGGGTGGAGGTGGCCCGCCATCACGATATCCTCAGCGAGTACGTGCAGATCAACACGAAGGACCTGCTACGGTGACGGATCAGCGGTTCCAGATGACCCAGGAGGCTTCCGCCTGGGCGTGCAGCATCGCCAAGCCGTTCTGGATGCGAGCACCACGCTGCTCCGCTTCACGCAACAAGGCCGTCCGTTCCGGATTGTACACCAGGTCATAGACCAAGTGGCGCGGTCCTAACGCATGGACAGGCAGGTCCGGCAGCTCTTCCACGTTGGGATGGGTCCCGAGGGGAGTGGTGTTGATGATGAGCGGACAGGCCTTCAACAGAATGGGATCGATCAGGTCCCAGGTCAGATCGCCCCGCTCCAACGATCGGCTTACCACCCGGAAGCGGATGCCCAGCTCGCGCAGCACGAAGCCCACCGCCCGACAGGCTCCGCCGCTGCCCAACACCAATGCCCGCGGTCGCTCTGTGCCCAGCAGTGGAAGCAGGGTGCTGCGGAAGCCATGCACATCGGTGTTGTACCCGATGCGTCGTCCATCCTGCATCGCTATGGTGTTCACCGCACCAACGGCAGCAGCTTGCGGATCCACCTCGTGAAGCAGGTCCATCACCGAACGTTTGTAAGGGATGGTGACGTTGAACCCGCGCAGGTCGGGATGCTCGCGGAGCAGACCATCCAAGGCTCCGATATCCTCCAGCTGGAAAAGGTCATAGCGGTGATCAGCAAGACCGAGCGCGGCGAACTTGTCGCTGAAATAGCGTTGACTGAAGGAATGGGCGAGGGGCTTGCCGATAAGGCCGTAGCGGACCATTACTTCTCTGGTGCGAAGCGTTCCAGCACAACAAGCAATGCCACTCCTACGAGCGCCAGCAACGCAGCCAGCATGATCTGGGGGTCCTTGTGCGTGATGCCGAGCGCCGCATCGAGCTCGGTGATGGTCGCATAGTCCTGGGGCCAGATGTTGCGTTGGATGAAGGGCTCCAGATGTGCATCGGGCTTGCCCTCATGCACCATGCGCACGCTCACCACCTCCTTCCAAGGCCAAATGATGAAGAGCGAGCCGAGCAGAAAGCCCGTGAGCGAGGATACCGTAAGGTCGTGGTGCTTGGCGAACATCCAGCTCAAGAGCCGTGAAAAGGCCATGAGACCGAACAGACAGCCCAGGGCAAAGACCACGATCACCGGGATGTTGAACGTCTTGAGCGCGGTCATCACCGGCAGGTACATGCCCATCAGCAACAGGATGAACGATCCACTGATGCCGGGCAATATCATGGCACAGATGGCGATGGCACCGGAGATGAAGACGAACCACAAGGCGTCGGATCCCGTGCCTGCGTTCAGCAACCCGATCACCACGGCCACAGCGGTACCCAAGGTGAGGCCCACGATGGCGGAAAAGGACCAATGCTTCACCAGCTTGCCACACAACCACACGCTCGCGGCGATGAGGCCAAAGAAGAAGCTCCAGATGAGCACCGGCTTGTGCGCGATGGCCCAGGTGATCGGCCGCACCAGCAACAGTACACTGGTGCCGATCCCGGCCAGCAGGGTGATGAGGAAGTTGCCGTTGATCTGGCGCCAGGCGGCGGCGATGCCTTCCTTCCGCAGGGTGACCAAGGTGTCAGGCCCCAATGCCTTGATGGAACTGAGCAGCTCTTCGTAGATGCCACTGATGAACGCAATGGTCCCGCCGGAAACACCGGGCACCACATCGGCGGCACCCATGGCCATGCCTTTGAGGAAGAGCTTGATCCGTTGTACGATGGTCATGTGTGAACAGGGATGAGATGCACGGGCACGCCGCCAACGCGGGAAGTGTGGTGCGTAGTATGCGCTACCGACCTATTCGCAGTTGATGCTCTGGTCCACGGTCTCGC
>JALOLX010000341.1 GCA_025455765.1 Flavobacteriales bacterium
CTACACGAAGTTGAACTCAGCGACATCCCCACTGTGGGCGGCAAGAACGCCAGCCTCGGGGAGATGATCCAGAACCTCGCTCCGCTCGGCGTCCAAGTGCCCGGAGGATTTGTGGTGACCGTGGCCAGTTATGAGGCGTTCATCGCCCACAACGTATTGGACCAGAAGATCCGCGACATTATTGCGGGCCTGGACGTGGACGATGTGGAGAACATCCGCCGTACCGGTCTGGCCGTGCGCACACTGATCAAGAACGGCAAGTTCCCAGAGGAGATCTGGAAAGGCATCCTGCAGCGCTACGATGAGATGAGCTTGCAGTATGGCCAAGAGGCTACCGACGTGGCCGTGCGTTCCAGCGCCACCGCCGAGGACCTGCCCGATGCCTCCTTCGCCGGACAACAGGAGACCTTCCTGAACATCCGCGGCCACCAAGACCTGATCAGCGCGGTGCGCAACTGCTTCGCATCGCTCTTCACCGACCGGGCCATCGTGTACCGTGAAAGCCTCGGATACGACCACTTCCAAGTGGGCCTCAGCGTGGGCATCCAGAAGATGGTGCGCTCCGATGTGGGCAGCAGCGGCGTGGCCTTCAGCCTCGATACCGAGAGCGGGTTCAAGGACGTGGTGCTGATCAACGGCAGCTATGGTCTGGGCGAGATGGTCGTGCAGGGTGCCGTAAGCCCGGATGAGTTCCTGGTGTTCAAGCCCACGCTGGCCGAGGGCTACAGCAGCATCATCGAGAAGAAGCTCGGTAACAAGGACCGCAAGATGGTCTATGGTGTGGAGCCCGGAAAGCCCACGCTCACCATCCCCATCGAACGCGCCCAGCGCAACCGCTTCTGCATCAGCGACGACCAGGCGCTGGAGATCGCGCGGAGCGTGGCCGCCATCGAGCAGTACTACAGCGATAAGAAGGGCCACTGGTGCCCCATGGACGTGGAGTGGGCCGTGGACGGTCTCACCAAGCAGCTCTTCATCGTACAAGCCCGCCCCGAGACCATCCACAGCCGCAAGGCCACGGACCGCGTGGTGGAATACAAGATCAACAAGGCCGGGAGCGAGAAGGTCATCACCACCGGCATCGCCATCGGCGACCGCATCGGCAGTGGCAAGGTGCGCATCCTGTTCAGCCTGGACGGGCGCGGTGGCGAGACCGACGGCAAGGACTTCCAACAAGGCGATGTGCTGGTGACCGACATGACCGACCCGGATTGGGAACCGATCATGAAGAAGGCCAGCGCCATCATCACCAACAAGGGCGGACGGACCTGCCATGCGGCCATCGTGGCGCGCGAAATGGGGGTTCCTGCGATCGTGGGCTGCGGCAATGCCACCGACCTGCTGGACACCGGCATGGAAGTGACGGCGAGCTGCTGCGAAGGCGATACGGGCATCGTCTACAGCGGCATCATCCCCTTCCACAAAGAAGAAACCCTGCTGAGCGACATCCCGGAGACCCGGACCCCGATCATGCTCAACGTTGCCAGCCCGGACCTGGCCTTCAAGTTCGCCCACCTGCCCAATGCCGGTGTAGGTCTGGCGCGCGAGGAGTTCATCATCAACAACTACATCCAAGCCCACCCGCTGGCCCTGTTGCAGCACAAGGAACTGGGCGATGTGGCGCTCAGTGGCAAGATCAGCTACCTCATCCACGGCTACGAGGATGAAGAGACCTTCTTCGTGAAGCGCCTCAGCTACGGCATCGCCAAGATCGCTGCGGCTTTCTACCCCAACAAAGTGATCGTCCGCTTCAGCGACTTCAAAAGCAACGAATACAAGGGGCTGTTTGGCGGCGAACACTTCGAGCCCGATGAGGAGAACCCCATGATCGGCTGGCGCGGTGCTTCACGCTACTACAGCGATGCCTACAAGGAGGCCTTCGGTCTCGAATGCAAGGCCATCCGACGGGTGCGCGAGAAGATGGGCCTGAAGAACGTGGTGGTGATGGTGCCCTTCTGCCGCACGGTGGAAGAACTGAAGAAGGTGAAGGGCGTGATGGACGAGTACGGCTTGAAGCGCGGCAAGGAAGGACTGGAGCTCTACCTCATGGCCGAAGTGCCCAGCAACATCATCCTGGCCGAGGAATTCAGCAAGTACATCGATGGCTTCTCCATCGGCAGCAACGACCTCACCCAGCTCACGCTCGGTCTGGATCGCGACAGCGCCCTGGTCTCGCACATCTACGACGAACGCAACGAGGCCGTGAAAGGCATGCTGCGGATGTTGATCACCACCGCCAAACGCACCGGCACCAAGGTGGGCATCTGTGGCCAAGGCCCCTCGGACTTCCCCGACTTCGCACAGTTCCTGGTGGAACTCGGCATCGACTCCATCAGTGTGACGCCGGACAGTCTGTTGAAGACGAAGCGGGCGATCAACGAAGTGGAGAAGAGCATGGCGATGAAGAGCAAGGTCGTCGCCTGATCGCTCGTACACACCTCTTGGAACGCCCGGTGATGCCGGGCGTTCTGCGTTCATCAGCCACCACGCAGCGCTCAGGTACGGCGTGACCCCGGGATGGTATGGCGCTGTACGATGC
>JALOLX010000342.1 GCA_025455765.1 Flavobacteriales bacterium
GGCAACCAGGTGCTGTACTGGGGGGCCTGCACCCAGCTCGATGCCGGTTCAATGACCAGGAAGTGGTCGTCCAGCGCAAAATAGCCACCACTGAAAATGGCTGCGATCGCACGGGGTAGGAGCGCGATGAGGGTGAGCGCCAACAACGGCTTTTCCGCGAACCACGCCCGAAGTGCCATTCCCATGCTGCGAAGCTATAGGGTATCTCGATGAACGTCGACCGCATGGCGCGCACTGCCATCGTTCGACCAGAAAAGGTGCCCCGAAAAGAGGATACAATAGCGAAGCATCCGACCAAGGGGCCTGCCTGGCCGGTAGGCAGGTAACGCCGATCGGACGAACGAGAGCGAGCGAACGATCAGCGACCGCTTGCCTGAAGCACCACCGGAGCGCGGTGATCCGAGATGCCCTGCAGGTAGGCGTATGATACATTTACCGTCCCATGTTGTCCGCCGCTTTCCTCCGTGCGTTCACCTTGCTCACCATCGGGGTGTTCCTGGCCTTTCTGTTGCCTCGGTTGGCGCAGGACGGCATGTTCATGGATGGCCAGTTGTATGCTGCCGTAGCGCATAACCAAGCCAATGGATATGGGACGTTCTGGGAGCCTCGCTTCAGTCAGGTCGGGCTTGCCGGCCTGCACACCTTCCACGAACATCCGCCCTTGTTCTTCGGCATGCAAGCTGCGTGGTTCAAGGTGTTCGGGTCCGCGTTCTGGGTGGAACGGTCCTATTCCTTGGTGATGGCCCTGCTCACCGCCGGTTGTATGCTGTTGTTGTGGCGCGCGTTGGTACCGGCTGGCAGCCCAGGGTCACAGCTGGGCCTCTGGTCGGTGCTCCTCTGGATCATCATCCCCTCGGTCCACTGGTGTGTCCACAACAACATGATGGAGATCACCATGGGGGTGTTCACCACGGCCGCAGTGCTCTTCGTTGTGCATGGTATGCGCCGCACATGGTGGCTATGGGGGAGTCTGGCAGCCGTGGCCGTGTTCCTGGCCTCCATGACCAAGGGTCTTCCCGGCTTGTTCCCCCTGGCCGCTCCCGTGTTGGTGTTCATCACACTTCGGCAGGGTTCGTTGCAACGTGCCCTGGCACTTACGCTGTTCATGACCGTTGTGGTCGTTGGATGTTATGCGCTGCTGCTTCAGTGGCCGCCCGCCGCTGCGAACCTGAGGACCTACGTGGAGCAGCGATTGCTCCATCGCATCGCCGTTGTACCCACCGTCGACAACCGGTTCGCGACACTGGAGATGTTGTTCAGCAACCTGCTCGGACCGATCATCATTTCCGTTCTGTTGGTCCTTGTGGCAAGGAGGAGAGGGGCGATGCACGGCGCGCCGGCGACCACATCGGCGGCGTTCGCGATGGCCTTGGTGGGGTTGAGCGGTGTGGCTCCGTTGATGCTCACCATGGTCCAGAAGTCCTTCTACATGGCCGCAGCCTTGCCACTGTGTGCCATGGCCTGCGCACTGTGGTCAGCGCCTGCCCTGGAGCGGATCGTTCAGCGGTGGCCTCCACAAGGCAAGGTCGTCAAAGGCCTGTTCATCGCTGGAGTGTCCGCCATCGTTGCGGCTACCGTCGCGGCATTGCTCCTGTTCGGATCCCCGTCACGGGATGGGGATGTATTGAACGATGTACATCGCATCGGTGGAGCACTACCCCCCCATACCAAAGTGGGACTGCCCGGGTCGATGTGGAATGATTGGTCGTTGCAGACGTATTTGATGCGTTATCACTTCATTTCATTGGATATGGAAGATGCGCACTCATTGTGGTACATTACAACCAAGAATGAACTTCCGTTGGACCGTGATAATTATACGAAGCAGGAATTGGGTTTGGTCACCTATGATCTGTGGAAGAGAAATTGAATATATATTGAATATAGTTACAAGTCATTTTTGGTATTTTGAACGTAGGCGAACGGCAAAGGTCGATCCGTAGTTACCAGCATAAGGTTGTTCCGCCGGGTCGGCTTCAGGGGCGTAGCGCGGTTCTGTGACACGGGGCGAGGCTGGTCTGCGCGGTGCTTGGCCGGGTGGTAGCGCGTGGGTCGTCGCGCCTGTCCGTTCGCCCTGAACCAACTGGCTTCTACCTTCGAGGCACCCTTCACACCATGCGCCACGCCCTGTTCTTCCTGCCGATGTTCTTCCTGGCCTGCACGGAAGGCCCGCCCCCGCTGGACGAGGCCGCGGCCCTTCAACGGGGCGCTGAGGTGGTGCCCAAGGCGTTCGCTGTGCTCAGCGGTCGGCTGCAACAAGCGGTACAGGCAGGCGGACCAGCGCACGCCGTGGACGTCTGTTCCCGGCAGGCTGTGGCGCTGCTCGACAGCCTCGGTAGGGTAGAGGGCATGCGCATCCGGCGCACCAGTGACCGCATCCGCGCGCCACACGATGAGCCGGATGTGCGCGAGGCCATGGTGCTGCGCGACCTGTTGGCACAGGTGGGTCAGGGTGTGCGACCCGCCGAGCTGCAGCCCAGGGTGGAGGCCGATGCGGATAGTGTCAGCTACTACCACCCGATC
>JALOLX010000343.1 GCA_025455765.1 Flavobacteriales bacterium
CACGCGATGGTCCGTGGTCAGGGGGCATTGGGTGAAGGCTTCTCCTTCATAGACCACCAGGCCGATGCGGTCGTTCGGCCGACCATCGATGAACTCCTGCGCCACCTTCTTCGAGGCACTGAGGCGGTCGGGGCGAAGGTCCTTGGCCAACATGCTCGCTGACACGTCCAGTGCGATGACGATGTCGATGCCTTCGCGCTTCACATCCTGCCATTGGTCCTTGCTTTGCGGCCGTGCCATGGCCAGCAGGAACGCACCCAGGGCCACGAGCAGCAAGGCCTGGGGAAGTGGTCGAAGCCATGCGACAGGGTCGAAGGAGTGCAGGAGCAACGCGCTCTGGGTAGGCAGTGGCACGCGGACATTCCACCGCCGCCTGCGCCACAGGGCCAACGCCACGAGCAATGGCAGCACGAGCAATGCCCACAACACCATCGGCTCGGCGGCCTCGAAGCGGGCGAGCATCCAGCGCAGGAGCACCCCCACGCTCACCAGCGCAGCCAGCGCCCAGCCTGCTTCCAGGGCGGTATCGCGGTCAAGCTTCATGGGCGGGGGCTTCGGTGCGCACTGCGGTGGCCTGAACGAACTGACGTGCGGCCTGCATCAACTGTTCGTTCTCCACAGCGCTGGGTACCATCTTGGCGAACTTCACCAGATCGGCCGCGCGCAAGACGTTCTCCAGCCGGATCCGTTCGTCGGTAGGTAGCGGGCTGAGCCGTAGTTCGGCCATCAGTTCATCCGTGGTGCGTTCCAAGGCAGGCACCGCATACCGCTCTTCAATGTAGCCGCGTAACAGATCGGTGACGCGTGACTGATAGAGCTTGTGCTCACCCTGTTGCCACAGGCGTTGTTGTTCCACCTCGTGCAAGGCTTCCAAGCAGCGTTGGTGGGCGGGGATCTGAGGAGCGGGAACCACCGTGGGCATGATCGGCTTCTTGCGTCGCTTCCAAAGCACCACCGCCAGAATGATGGCCAGCAGCAGGCCGAGTGCGGTGAAGAGCTCCGCCTGATGCGCCAGAAGCCACGCTCGCAACGAGAACGGCATCGGCAGGATATCCTTCAACGGGCGCGGTGGGTCCTTGCTGTTGACCATCGTGGGCACCACGCGCAACAGCGAAGCAGGCCCTTCGATCTCGCGACCTTGAACGGTGGCCTTCTGCGGGGGGATCGCCCAGGCACCCGTATCCCAGCTGGTGAGCTGATAGATCATCCGCAGCAGCCCCAGGCTGTCGGCCTCCAGGTCGGCGACGCTGTTCAGCACTTCGATGGAGCGGGCGAGGGTGTCAGCGGTAACGGGCCACGTGACCTCCGCAGCCGTCACCCCAGCAGGCAGGGTCAGTGACAGGGTATAGGTGGCGACCTCACCGATGCGGATGGTGGCTGTGTCCAGGGATGCGGTCAGCTGCTGGGCCACGCCAACGGTGCAGCTCAGGATACTGATGAGGATGACGAACGCCTTCTTCATCGTCCGGTCTCGCGTTCCTTGAGCAGGTTCATCAATGGCTTCACGTAGCCCGTGCGTGTGCTGATCACGGCGTGGTCCACACCGGCGCGCCGCAGCAGTTCACGGGTGCGGTTCTGGCGCTTCAGGGCTTCGGCGCGATAGGCTTTGCGGATGGTGGAACTGGAGGTGTTCACCCACCGCAGGGTGCCTTGCTCGGGATCCTCGAACTGCACCAGCCCTACGTTCGGGAGTTCCTCTTCGCGTGGGTCCACCGTGCGCAGTACGATGAGGTCGTGTTTGCGGCGCGCGATCTTCAAGGCGTCCTCATACCCTTGGTCCATCAGATCGCTCAAGAGGAAGGCGATGCTCCGCTTCTTGATCACATTGTTCAGGTAGCGCAGTGCTTCGGTGATGTTGGTGCCGCGATGCTCAGGCCTGAATTCGAGCAGCTCCCGCACCAGTCGCAGGATGTGGGTGCGACCTTTGTTCGGCGGGATGAACTTCTCCACCCGATCGCTGAAGAGGATGAGTCCCACCTTGTCGTTGTTGCGAATGGCGCTGAACGCAATGGTGGCACAGGCTTCGGTGATGAGTTCGCGCTTCAGCTGGGCATCCGTGCCGAAGTCGCCGGACGCGCTCACGTCCGCCAGCAACATCACGCTCAGTTCGCGCTCTTCCTCGAACACCTTCACAAAGGGATGGCCGAAGCGGGCGGTCACGTTCCAATCGATGGTGCGCACTTCGTCGCCCGCCTGGTATTCGCGCACTTCACTGAAGGTCATACCCCGCCCCTTGAAGGCACTTTGGTACTCGCCGGAGAAGATGTGCTCGCTCAGACCGCGCGTTTTCAGCTCGATCAAGCGCACCTTCTTCAGGAGTTCCTTGGTATGTTGTGCGGTGTCCATTTCACTGCGAGTGTCCGAACGGCGTACAACATCCGTTGTTCCGGATGTCTACCGTTCGGTCGTACGGCTGCCGATCAGGGCACTTCCACCGTGTTCAGCACACGGTCGATGATGTCGCCTACGGATATGCCTTCCGCTTCCGCTTCGTAGGTGAGACCGATGCGATGGCGGAGCAC
>JALOLX010000344.1 GCA_025455765.1 Flavobacteriales bacterium
GATGGTGAGGTTGGCGATCTTCTCCCCCGCGGCGATACGGGCATTGAGCTGGCCGCCGATCTTGATGATCTCGGAACCGATGAGGTGCTCGGCGAGGTGTGAAAGTGGGGTGGCGGGAGTGGTGATCGTGGACATGCGTAGTTGGTGTACTCTACAAAGGTGGTGCATGGAAGCCAGTCCGGGAAGCACGCTCCCATGCTTGCTAACTCATCATCGAACGATAACCCCTATTTGTTGCAACAGATATTTTATCTTATCTTTGACCCCGTCATGCCCACCAAGTTCGCCGAAGCCATCCGCCAGCAGAAGTTCGGTAGCGCCACCCAGAAGGCGGTGCTGAACGTGCAGTACACGGCGAACTGGTTCCGTGACATACAGCGCGGCGTGTTCAAGGACCTACCCATCGAGCCCCAGCACTTCAATGTGCTGCGCATCCTGAAAGGGCGGCACCCCCACCCCGTTTGCCCAGGCGACATCAAGGCCGTGATGCTGGACAAGGCGCCTGACGTGACGCGGCTGGTGGACAAGCTGGTGGACCTGGGCTGGGTGGTGCGCGAGGTGGGTGCGGGTGACCGACGCCGCGTGGACATCGGGCTTACCCCCAAAGGCATCGATCAGCTCAATGCCATCACTGATCTGGTGAAAGAACAGTCCAAGACCCTGAAGGGCCGCCTGACCGAGGCCGAGGCCGAAACACTGAGCGACCTGCTCGACAAACTCCGCGGCTGAGGCTTTTTTTTGGCCCTTTATTCGTTGCAACACCTTTTTGCACAACACGCACATGACCCAGAACACATGAACACCACGACCACCTTCAAACAGACCTTCCTGGCATCGCTCATCGCTGGAGCCGGCACCGCCGTGATCTGCCTCACTTGGCGGACCGTGCACGAAGCCGTCACAGGTTTCAGCGTACCGCAGATCGTGCACACCACCGGCATCACCATGAGCAGTTTCCTGCCGTTGATCGTGGCTGGCATCATCTACTACTTCGTGCAGAAGCTGGGTGCCAAGGGCCGCACCGGCTACATCATCGGCACGGTGGTACTGGGACTCCTCAGCCTCTGGGGCACCTTCAACCAGCCCATGCCCGATGGTTCGGCCACGCCCGCAGCCTTCACCATGCTCACCCTGCCGATGCACTTCGTATCCATGGCCGGTGCCCTGCTCCTGCCCCGCATCGCCGCGCGGTTGAAGGCCTGACCGTACCATGCGCTCCGCCCCTACCCGCATGACCATGGTCATCAGCCTGCTCCTGCTCAGCGCTGGATGCGGAGTCGCCCAACAACCCACCCGATCCATGAACACCCTGATCGACCGCATCGAAGCCAAGACCGCCAATGCCCCTGTAATGGTGCTCTTCGGTGGCGATCCGCAGCGCCGCAACGAGGTGCTGCGCCACCTGGCCACCTTGGGCGACCTGAGCGCATACGGCGCACTGAGCGAGGACGAGGGCTATGCGCTACTGGAACAGCACAAGGACCGCGTGAAGCTCGTGCTCATCGGTGGGCGCTACACCGCCGAGCAGCGCGTGCGCATCAAGGCCTGGTGCCGCGCCCGCTTCCCGGACATGGCCTTCACCGAGCCGGGTGTGGACCATGCCTATGACAACGAACTGACCAAGGCTGCTGTGAAGCACATCCTCGGCCTCCAAGACCAAGCCCCCATGCACAAGCCCATCCGCGAACACGTTCCCCTTTCCTTCAAACCCGCCTTTCCCGGCCTGCGCGGGGTGGACATCATGGCTCATCGCTACGGGATCGAGCCCTTCCTGGTGCTCACCGAGTTCCATATGGAGCGCCCGGTCTTCGGGCCACACCCACACGCTGGCATCTCGGTGATGACCTACATGCTCCCTGATAGCAAGGGTTCCTTCCTGAACCGCGACAGCCAGGGCGACCGCAGCGTGATCGAACCCGGCGGTGCGCACGTGACCCAGGCGGGCAGCGGCATCCACCACGACGAATTCCCCACCGCGCCTGGGGTGGACTGCCACGGCTTCCAGATCTGGATCGACCATGCCGCCGATGACCGCATGGTCCCACCGCGCGCCATGCATGCCTTCGCGAAGGACATTCCTGAAGTGCACACGGCGCAACATGTGGTGCGCGTAGTGGCCGGATCCTTCGAAGGCCAGCGATCGCCGTTCGAGCTGGTGACACCCGTAACGCTCTTACACGTGCAACTTCGCACCAACGAGACGCTCACTCTACCTGCCGACAGCATGGCCTTCGTCTACGTGATAAGCGGCAAGGGCAGAACGCTGGACAAGTCGCTGTTACCCCAGACGCTGGTGACCTTCGCGGAAGGGGGCGATGTCGTCACCGTGAGCGCGAGTGTGGAAGGTGTGGAGTTCCTTTTCGCAACGGGTACACCGCACGGGACGCCGCTGGTGTACGGCGGTCCGTTCGTGATGAGCAGCGCGGAACAGATGCACCAGGCGCGGCTGCGGTTGGGGCGTGGGGAGATGGGGGAACTGGCGCCTGTAATGGAATAGGTACGGTCACCTTCCGAAG
>JALOLX010000345.1 GCA_025455765.1 Flavobacteriales bacterium
ATCCAATACTCGATGCGGCGATAGACCAGTTCCATGAAGACCGTCTGCGGGCACACCCATCCGCAGAACAGGCGCCCGAAGGCCACGGTGAACAGGGCGATGAAGATCACCCCGGCGATGAAGGCCAGTACAAAGAGGTGGATGTCCTGCGGCCAGAAGGTCTGTCCGAAGATCACGAAGCGGCGCTCGAGCACATCGATCTGCAGGAGCGGTTCACCACCGATGCGGATGAACGGCCCGGCGAACAGAAAGGCCAGAAGGGCGTAACCGAGGAGTGCGCGCCTGTTGAACCACTTACCGGAGGGCTTCTTGGGGTACACCCACACCCGCTTACCGGACTTGTCCACCGTGGCAATGGAGTCACGGTAGCTTTCGTCGCGCTCCTTCCCTATCGGACCCTGGTCGTTCATGGTCAGTTCATTGCGGCCACGGCCGTGCTATCACCGGTGACGGCGGGTGTTGCGGTGCTGTCCGCAGGTGCAGCCGCCTCCTCCTTCCACAACTCGCCTTGTGGTGCTTTGGCGTTGGCGGGGTTGCTGCCTTGCAGGGAGAGGATGTAGCTGGCCACCTGCTGCATCTCGGCGGGCTTCAGGTCCTTCTTCCAGCTCTGCATCCCCTTCTCCACCACACCGTACTTGATGGTGGTGAACACGTTCTTGATCCCGCCACCGTGCAACCAATAGGCATCGGTGAGGTTGGGTCCCACCGCGTTGCCTTCGCCGTTCTCGCCATGGCACGCCTTGCAATACGTCACGAAGGTGTTCTTGCCGGCCGCCAATGCACCGGCATCGGACATCACGGTCACCGTGTTCTCATCCACGGAGGCTGCGGCTTTGGCGAGGTAGGCTTCCACATCGGCCTTGGCCTGCGCCATCTCCTGCTCGTATTCATCGGCCTGGTGCAACCATGTGCCACTGATGTGTACGTTGAAGATGTAGACCACGCTCCAGATGATGGTGCCGTAGAAGAGCCACAGCCACCACGGCGGAAGCACGTTGTCCAGCTCGCGGATCCCGTCGTATTCGTGGTGCATCAGGATGTCCTGCTCCTTCTCCACCTTCACAGTGCGGGTGAGCTTGTTGAGGATATCGTCCGCGAAAGAGGGCTCGTTGCTGGCCGCAGCGACCTGTTCATCGGCACCGTTGAGCGCACGCACCATGCCACGGATCACGGAGAGCTGCGACACGATGATGACGAAGAGCAGCACATTGCTGGCCACGAGCCAGTAGAGCAGGGTCTGCGTGGTGATGAGCGCGATGCCCGGCACGGCGGCGCTTGCCTCCATGGATGCGCCGATGAAGAGCGCAGTGAGGACGGCAGCACCTTTCCGACCCTTGAGGTAGTCGGCCCACACGGAGCCGGTGCTGCCCAGGGTGCGCATGATGCCTGACAGGGTGAGAATGATCACCACTTGGAGCACGGCCATGGCCAACAGGATGTAGTTGGTCTCCATGGACGGGTTCTCCAGCAGGCCGAAGGCGCTGGCTGCAGGTGCGGGCTCCACGGCATCCTGTGCGAAGAGCGGCGCGCCCAATGCGAAGAGCCCGGCGGCGAGGGCGAGGGAAAGGTTCCGGTGACGCATGATGATCGGTCGTTACGTTCAGGCGTTGTCTTGGTCGGCGAGCGGCAGCTCCTCCATGTGCTGGATGCGCTTGCGATCGGTGGTGAGGATGTACCAGGAAGCCACGATGAAGATGCCCATGAAGAGCACGAAGGCGGCCACAGGATAGATGTCGATGTCCGTGATGGACGTCATGTGGTGCTTGATGAACTTCAGCATGGCCGTGCGTTATTGGGCCTGCACCACTTGGGTGGCGGGCTGTTGCTTGATGTCGGTGCCCAGGCGCTGGAGGTAGGCGATGAGGGCGATGATGTCCAGGTCGGGGCTGGCCTCGATACCGTCCTTCTTCAGGTTGGCGGCCACCTGTGCAGCCTGTGCTTCGAGGTCGGCGACAGCGTGTTCATCGAAGCCTTCGGGGTAGGGATGCCCCAGCTTCTGAAGCGCCCTGATCTTGGCGGGGATGGACGCCTTGTCGATGGTGTTCTCGTACATGTGCGGGTAGGCGGGCATCAACGAACCGGCGCTCATGCTCGTAGGCTCGAGCATGTGGTAGTAGTGCCAGCTATCAGGGTACTTGCCGCCCACACGATGCAGATCGGGACCGGTGCGCTTGCTGCCCCATTGGAAGGGACGGTCGTAGATGAACTCACCGGCCTTGCTGTATTCGCCGTAGCGTTCGGTCTCACTGCGGAAGGGACGCACCATCTGCGAGTGGCAGGTGTAACAACCTTCCATGATGTAGATGTCGCGGCCGTGCAGTTCCAGCGGCGTGTAGGGTTGCACGCTGGCGATGGTGGGCACGTTGCTCTTGATCAGGAACGTGGGCACGATCTCGATGACACCACCGATGGCCACGAGCACGAGGCTCACCACGAGCATCTGAATGGGACGACGTTCGATCCAGCGGTGCCAGTAACCGCCGCTCTCGGCCACGTAGGTC
>JALOLX010000346.1 GCA_025455765.1 Flavobacteriales bacterium
GTTGATGTTGCCCAGGTGCAGTTCGCGGTGCAGGTGGACGCCCATGAGCAGGGCGAAGAGCCAGAGCACGAGCGGCCGGGCTTCGGCCTGACCGGTGAGTTGGGTGCGCAGCAGGTGGTCCATGCGGCGCAGGGCATCGACGAAGGCGAGGGCGATGAGCAGGTACTGCAGGGTGGCCGCGGCGGTGTAGGGCAGCAGCGTGAAGGGCAGGTAGATCAGGGCCAGGACGGGCGCGTACTTGAAGAGGCCGCTGCCGAGCCCGTGGGCGATGCCGTAGAGCGGTTCCCCGTTGCGCAGGGACCCAGCCGCGCCATAGTACACGCGGAAGTCGTTGAGCCAGAAGCGGCCGTTGATGTGTTCCACCACCATCAGGAGGAGGAAGAGGGCGAGCAGTACGAGCTGAACGCGGCCCACGGGATCGTTCCAACGGGGCAGCGCGCGGGAGAGCACCATGCGGGTCGTCTACTGCTTGCTGCGGTCCACCTCCTTCACCAGGCGGCCGTTCTCGTAGTGGAGTTCACGGTACACCTGCCCGTCGGGGCTGTAGTCGAGGTGGATGCCGTGCTCCTTGCCGTTCTGCCACACCTCGGTGTACTTGCGGGTGCCGTTCTCGTAGAAGTACTCCCAGGTGCCGTGCTCCACGCCATTGGCGAAGCGGCCCACGTACTCGAGCTGGCCGTTGGTGTAGTAGACCTTCTCCATCACCTTCACGGCCTCTTCGCCCTTGCCCTTCATGTACACCACCACCTCGGGCTTGCCGTTGGGGTGGGTGGCGGCCACGAACTTGTGGGTGGAACAGGCGCTAAGGGTGAGCAGAGCGGCGAGCGGTAGCGCGGTGCGGAGTACCATGACCGTGCGAAAATAGGAGGAATGGACCGTTGCCTTCACGTCTTTCACGCTTCGGGGCGGTAGAACAGGAGGCTGCCCTTCACCAGATCGCTCAGCTGCAGCCGCAATGTGCTCACCTTGCGCCCGGTGGGACCGAAGTTCTGGTGGGCGATGGTGACCTCCCCCGGGCCATGTACGGCGATGACCACGGCGGTATGCTTTGAGAAGCTGTACTGTTCCCGGCCGTTCGCGGTGCGGTGTTCCATGGTCACCCCCTCGAACTGCAGGATGTCGCCGGGGAGGATGGGCTCCTTCCTGGGGTCGATGCGGCGCCCGAACCCATAAATGCCGTCCCACTTCGCGCCGGCCTTGTTCAGCGCTTGTGCGGCCAGGTCCCAGCATTCACCGCGGCCCACCTTGCTGCCCTGCACGGTGGCCACATGGTCCACGATGCGCTGGTTGAGCGGTGGCAGTGCCGGATCCTGAATCCAAAGACCTGCGGCAAGAAGGCAGAGGAGGATCTTCATGGTGTTCGGTGGTGTAGCACAGATCCCGCGCCGGGATGCGGCAACGCCGGGGTCAGAACCAGGCCATGAGCTTGATGTTGAAGCGGCGCGGGGTGAGGAAGTCGGGAATGGAGTACTGGCGGCCGCTCACATCGGTGATCCACGTGTGGTCGATGGTGTTGTTGATGTTCAGCAGGTTGAAGACCTCCACGCTCAGCCACATGTCGTTGATGTGGCGCAGCCAATTGGTCTTCTCCTGGCCTGGCGCGCCGAGCAGCTGCTTGCTGAAGCCGATGTCCACGCGGCGGTAGAGGGTGGTACGCAGGGTGTCGGCGTAGCGCTCGGCATCGGGCGGGCCGAAGGGGAGTCCGGTGCCAAAGACCACGCTGAGCTGCACTTTGAAGGTGGGCCAGCGCGGCATTTCATCCTGGAAGAAGAAGGCCACGTTGACGCGCTGATCGGTGGGGCGGGGGATGGAGCCGGGTTCGATGCGGGTGCTGTCCACGGCCACCTGATCGAAGGTGAAGCCCGGGCGGATGGTGTCGCCGGCGGCGTTGGTGCGGATGAAGTAGACGTCGTTGACCAGGTCTTCGCGGGTGCTCATCACGCTGGCGCCGATCCAGCTCTCGATGCCGGGGATGAACTCACCGTTGAGCTTCATGTCGAGCCCGGTGGCGAAGCCGTTGGCGATGTTCTCGCCGTAGTAGCGGATGCGGATGTTGTCCACCTCGTAGGGGATGAGGTCGTCCAGCTGCTTGTAGTAGGCTTCCGTGGTGAACTTGAAGGGGCGGTCCCAGATCTGGAAGAGGCGGTCCATGCCGAGGAGGACGTGGATGGAGCGTTGCGCGCGGATGTTGGCGTTGAGGGTGCCGTCGAAGCGCCGCATCTCGCGGTAGAAGGGGGGCTGGTAGTAGAGGCCGCTGGCCAACCAGAAGCTGTAGTCGCGGTCCACCGTATCGCCTGCGGCGGTGAGCTTCTTCCAGCCGGGGTGGAAGGTGAGGCGGGCGCGGGGGCTCACCACGGTCTGTCCGTTGTAGGTCCAGTGCTGTGCGCGGGCCCCGGCGATGAGGGTCCACCAACGGTCCTCGCCGGTATCCCAGCGCCAGGTGCTTTGGGCGTAGGCCGATGCGCGGACGGAGGCGATGTTCAGTTGGCTCTTGAGGGTCGTTGATGATCTCGCTGCGCACATCGGCGCCCCACTGCAGGTAGCTCTTGGGGCGCTGCAGGTAGCCTTTGTGGGCGAAGCTGACCACGGTGGCATCGAGCTCGTTGCGGGCATGGTCCAGGAAGCCACCGATGCCGAGGTCGCGCACCACTTCGCCGAACTGCTCGCTGCCCAGGTCGCGCTCCAGCTCGCCCAGGCGGTATTCGCCCAGGATGTCGAAGCGTTCGCTCTCAATGGTGCGGAAGGCGCTGGAGGTGAACTTCAGCAGCAGGTCGTCATTGACCTTGTAGTTGAGGTTGAGGGCGCCGAAGTAGGTCTCGAAGGCGGTGCGTTCCTGTCCTTCGAAGAACACGGTGAA
>JALOLX010000037.1 GCA_025455765.1 Flavobacteriales bacterium
CTGTACGGTAAGGTCATAGGCGCGGTCCACCGTGCTGCGCAGGATCACCGGATACAGCTCCACCGCCACGGTGATCAACAGCAGGGCGACCATCAACGCACTGAAGAAGAAGGCGAGCTTGAAGCGCTTGCGGGCGATGAGCCGCGGTACGTTCGCCAGGCTCAGGAAGGCGAGCGCGGGAATGATGAGGTATACGGGCTGCTGAAGGAACCGGTCGCTGAGCAAGGGCAGGAAGCTGAGCGTCCACAGGGTAACGATGCCGAAGAGCACGGTCTGTGCGAGCATGGCCCACTTCAACAGGATGTAGAGCTTCGCGAAGAGCCGCCCTTCGGTCTTCATGCCTAGGTAGATGCCGCCATGCACCATGAAGAGCACCAGCGTGAGCAGGCCCACCATGAGCGCATAGGGGTTGAGGAAGTCGAGCCATTGGCCAAGGTGGTCGCCATGGGCGTCGATGGCGATGCCTTGCAGCACGTTGCCCAGCACCACGCCCAGCAACACGGCCAGTGCGATGCTCGACACGCTGTAGCCCACATCCCACAAGCGACGCCACCAAGCCATGGGTTCCTTGCTGCGGAACTCGATGCTGATGGCCCGGAAGATGAGCATCACCAAAAAGAGCATGAACGGGATGTACATCGCAGAGAGCAGCGCGGCATACACCTTGGGAAAGCCCGCGAACAGCGCACCACCGCCGATGACGAGCCACACCTCATTGCCGTCCCACACCGGCCCCACGGCGTTCAAGGCGATGCGCCGGTTCTCCTCCTTGCGGATGAAGAGGTGCCAGGCTCCAGCGCCCAGGTCGAAGCCGTCGAGGATGGCATAGCCGGTGAAGACGCCGCCCACCACCAAGTACCACCAGGTCGCGTAGTCGATGCCGAGGAAGCTATCCATGGCTCAGCGGGTGATGGCGTTGGTAATGGCCTGTTGGTGCGGCCGTTCATCCTCCAGCTCCGCATCGTCCGGACCATGCACGATCTTCTTGTTCAGCAGGTAGAGGAAGAGGCCGAACAGCACGGTGTAGACGAAGGTGAACAGGATCAGGGAGAACAGTACATGCTCTGCGGTGACCGACTTGGAGAGCGCGTCGCTGGTGCGCAGCAGGCCGTAGACCACCCAGGGCTGGCGACCCATTTCGGCGGTGAACCAACCCACCTGATTGGCGACCTGGGGGAGCAGGACGGCTGGCACCAGGATGCATAGCAACCAGCGCTGCTGCCACAGGCGACGCTGCCAGGCGTACCATCCGGCCACCAGACTTAGTGCGATCAGTGCCAGGCCGATGGCGACCATCAGGTGGTAGAACTGGAAGATCGCGTTGACCTGCCGTGGTCGGTCGGTGGGGGCGAATGCGTTGAGCCCGGCGATCGGCGTGGTGAAGTCCTGATGCACCAGGAAGCTCAGGCCGCCGGGCAGCTTGAGGCCATGTACCTGCTGGGTGTCATGGTCCACCCAGCCGAAGAGGTAGAGGTCGGCGGGTGCGCTGGCGGGGTAGTGGCCCTCCATGGCGGCCAGCTTGGCGGGTTGGTTGCGCGCCACACCATCGGCCGAGGCATGACCGGTGACCAATTGCAGCAGGGAGGAGAGGATGGCCACGCTCAATGCGATGCGCAGGGCCTTGCGCGAGAGTTCGACATGCCGGCCCTTCAGCAGGTACCAGGCATGCACACTGATCACCAGGAACGCGCCCGCCAGGAAGGCGCCGATCCACACGTGCAGCAGCCGCTCCACACTGCTGGGGTTGAAGACCATGGCCCAGAAGTCGGTGATCTCCGCCCGGGCCTCCATGCCTTCGCCCACGATGTGGTAGCCCGCCGGTGTCTGCTGCCAGCTGTTGGCCACCACGATCCACACCGCGCTGAACATACTGCCCAGCCACACGCCCAAGGTGGCGATGAAGTGCACCCGTGGCGAAACACGGTTCCAACCGAACAACAGCACGCCCAGAAAGCCGCTCTCCAGGGCGAACGCGAAGATGCCTTCCGCCGCCAGCGCACTGCCGAACACATCACCCACATACCGCGAATAGACGGCCCAGTTGGTACCGAACTCGAACTCCATCACGATGCCCGTGGCCACACCGACGCCGAAGGTGAGCGCGAAGATCTTCGTCCAGAAGCGCGCCAGGGTGTGGTACTGGGTGTCGCCGGTGCGCAGGTACAAGCCTTCCAGGATAACCATCACCAACCCCAGGCCGATGCTCAGCGGAGGGTAGATGTAGTGGAACGCGACAGTGAACGCGAACTGGATCCGGGAGAGTACCTCAACGTCCATGAGCGATGGCAAAGGTACCTGCTCACAGGACCGCATCTGTGCCGTTGGTCACCGAAGGAAGGTCCGTGCCTGCGGCCCGGTGTTCATCACCAGGTCGATCACGCTAAGACGGGGCTGGAAGCCATGGCGATCGGCGAAGACCTGTGGGTGCGGTGGGGCTGGTGTTACTTCGGTCGGTAGCGGCTTCTTCGGCTGGAAGGAGGTGCGGAGGTCGACAAGATCGTTGTCCGATGTCTCCTGTCCGATGCGGCCCACTCCCAGGGTAGATGGGCCGCATCGGACATCGGACAACAAGCGTTGGACAACATATTCCTCACTCACCTCCACCTCCGTCCGCAACCCCAGCCATTTCATTCCGAGGCGCAGCGTGGCCAGGTCCAGGTCGATGAGTCGGTCGTAGCGCTGCAGCACCACGGCTTCGATGGCATCGATGTAATGGATGTACCACGGGGCGTTGCCGTAGGCGCTGCGGATGGCGTGTACGTGCTGTTGGGGCCAGGTCTCCACGTAGCTCAGTCCCACGCTGTGCATCGGCATCTTGTGGCCATGGTCACGCGCGATCTGCACGTTGAGGTCCTGCACGCCGTTGGGCCCCACGATACTGGTGCGTGTGCGGTAGCTCTGGCGTTCGTAGTGCTCACCCACATCGATGATGACCTTGGGGTGCTGCGCCAGCAGGCGGTAGTGCTCCACGCTGCCGAAGTAGAAGGCGGATAGGAGAGGCGTGTTCATACCATGCGGAGGCGTGAGCCCCAGTAACGTTCTTCCAACCAGATCTTGAACAAGGGGTCGATCCATTCGGTCTCCTTGCCTACGAAGTCGAGGATCTCCTTGTTCTCCAGCGCATCGGTCACGCGCTTCACGTTGCCGCTCGAGCCCAGGTCGTAGCGGCGCAGGGTGTCCTTGGAGGTGAACTTCTCCACCCCGTTGAGCAGGGCGCGCAGGTAGTTCAGCTGGGGGGTGGTGAGGTCGTCCACCAGCCGGTGGTACAGGGCATCGTGCTGGTCCAGCAGGTCCTTCAGCGCGGTGTCCACGGTGGTGCGCGTGCAGGTACGGCCGTTCGTGCGCAGCCAGGAGGCATGGCCGAGCATCTGTACATGGTAGCTGTGGTCCTGCATGCGCATGGCGATGTGGTCCGCGGTCTCCCTGCTGATGGTCTTTTTCACGCTGGCGAAACGTCCTTGGATGAAGGGCACCCAGTCGGTGCGCTTGATCTTGTCCAGGAAGAGCAGGTCGCCGAAGCGGAAGAAGGGCATGCTCTGCGTGTTGAAGAGGTCCATCATCATGTGGCGCTTGCTGCCGTAGATGACATGGCACACGGCCTTCTGATGCTGCCAGGAGGCCCGGAGCATCTTCTGGAACCCGGTGGGGTCGGGCAGGTGCGCGATGTTCTGGAACTCGTCGATGCACAGCACCAGCCGAACGCCCTTGGCCTGTGCCATGCGCTCCGGCAGGTCGAGCAGCTCGGTCATGCTGCGACGCCCGTTCGGCAGGTCGAACTTCAGACTGAACTCGCTCTGCGGGTCCACCCCGAAGGAGATCTGCGGGATCACCCCGCGCACGAACTCCTTCACATCGGTCATGCGCTGTTCCAAGGTGCGGCCCAGCGCCTTGATCACGGCCTCGGTGGTGCGCTCCAGGAATTCCTGCTCGGTGCGCACGTGGAAGAGGTCCACGAAGGCGAAGCGCACGTTCCGCTCACGCGCCATGTCCAGTGCCACCTGCCGGATGAGCGATGACTTGCCCCAGCGCCGCGGACTGATGATGACCGTGTTGATGCCCGACCGGAAGTTGGCCCGCAGGTGCTTGCGCGTGTGCGTGCGGTCCACGAAGCTGTCGCCCATCACCAGCGTGCCGATGCGGAACGGGGAATGCTCGTCGTCGAGGTGGTCCATGGCATTTCCTTATGTAACACAAAAGTATGTAACAGAATTGTTATACACAAACATGTTACATCCTTCACGGCTACGCTCCTCCTTCATGTAGCGTTCGGTCGGGTTACCTTCGACACATCCATCATCCCCGAAGATGCGTACGCTCAGCCCCTGCCTGCTACTACTGCTGGTCACCGCCTGTGACAGGCCATCAGCGCCGACCGTTCCGCAGCATGCACCAGGCGCAGTGGAGCAGGTGGCCGCGACCGAACTGCCGGCGATCTCCGGCTATTACGAGGACACCCTGCCCTGCGCCGACTGTCCCGGTATTGTCACCCAGTTGTGGGTGCGCAGTGATAGCACCTACATCCTGCGCCAGCACTACATCGATCGCGAACCACTTCCCTTTGGCAGTATCGGTCAATGGCACTACGGGAACGATGTGCTCAGGCTCGAAGGCTCCGGCGATGGGCCGGACTTCTTCCGACCCACCTCGGAAGGCCTGTTGCTGGTGAATGAGCAGGGAGAGGCCTCATCGACCGGCTTGGACAACACACTTGATCGCAATGCCGATGAGTCCCCGGACGAGATCCCGCGGATGCGGATCACCGGCACCTTCACCTACTTCGCCGATGCCATGAACTTCAGGCCCTGTGGTGCCCGCTCCAGCTGGCCTTGCGCGGGTGGCGAGGAGTGGACCGATGAAGGCGAGCGCGGAAGCCTCAACAGTCGCGAGCTGGAACGCCACTACCTGCGCAGTGTGGCCCAGGGCGGTGATCCATGGACCATCGAGGTGGAGTGCACAATGGCCATGGGTCCTGCGATGGAAGGGGACGGGGCCGATGAGTACATCTTCATCCATCGCGTGCTGGGGGAGGTGCAGGGCTGCCCGCAATGACACAGGCCGTACCCAATGGCACGGCCTGTGCGTTCCCCGGTAGCGGGAGAGCTTACCGGGTACCCACCTTGGTCACGTTCTTCTTGTCATACACGTAGACGAAATTGCCGTCGGTGCTCATGCTGGTGATGGCACCGGTGCGGGCCTTGAACTCCTTATAGCTGCAGTTGTCCAGATCGAAGCAGGCGATATCGGATCCTGCGGTCTTCAGGATCATGCGGTCACCTTCATGGTCCTCCAGGTCGCTCTTCTTGTATTTGCCGCTGGCCACCGCATTGCCGGTCTTCATGTCGAAGGTGCTCACGCCCTTGTCGCCGATCACCACGATCTTGTCCTGGTAGGTCATGATCTGGTCCGCATTGCCCACGCCACCCTTGGCCACGGGCACCACGAACTTCTCGACGCCGGTGGCGATGTCCATGCTGTAGAGCTCCTTGCCACTGCACACCACGAACTGGTCGTCGATGACCACCGCGTTGGTGATGCCCTTGCGAAAGCGTTCGCTATCCCATGCCAGACTGCCATCGCTGGTGTTGAAAGCTTGGATGCCGTTGGGCTTTACGTTGGGACGCCAGATGCGCCATTCCTCTGTGATGGTCCAGCCGCCCTGCCCATCGGGCTCACGCTTGTAGATGTACGCCTGGGCTTCCACGTTGCCGCCGATCTGCAGCAGCACCTTGTCGCCCACCACGTACATGTTGGGAATGGCCCGCGCCTCCTTGATCTCCGGACTGCTCCACAATAGCTTGCCACTGTTGCGGTCGTACTTCTTCACATACTGGCTCTTCTTGTTGCTCATGTCCAGCACATAGAGGTCGTCCCCCACGACCACCGGTTCGGCTACGGCATGGTACACACCGAATTTCTTGGCGCCAGCCGGAGCACCCACCAGCCTGTCCGGGGTGTAGTCGAAGGCCGCTGTGTACACGTTGGCTCCAGTGTTCAGGTCGTACACCTGCATGCCGTTCATGCGCAGGAAGACCTTGTCTCCCGCCACATCCAGGTCGTACAGGAATTCGCGGCTGATGACCTTGCGCTCGGCGCGGCCCACATAGGTGTTCTCCCACAGGATGTTGCCGTTGCTCAGGTCGATCTTCACGATCTGGTTCTTGAAGCCTGTGAAAAGGGCGCCCAGGTTGCTCGGAACGAAGTTGACCATGACCATTTTTCCGTCCGGAGTGGCGACGTATTGGCCGGCCACCCCCTTGAACTTGTCCGTGCTCCAAAGCTCCTCGCCGGTCTTGGCCTTCACAAAGACCAGCCGCTCCTTCAGCGAGATCGCGAAGCCATCCTTTTCCGGGATGTAGATGACGTTCTCATCAGAGAGGTTCTGGTACTTGTCGGTATGCCACAAGAGCTTGCCGTCCGCCAGGTTGAGCACGGCGATCTGGTCCTTGCCCGTGCGTCGATCGAAGAGGAAGATGGCATCGCTCTCCCAGAACGGGATGAGCTCGTCCACCTTGTTCAGCTTTGGGGTGAGGTCCTTGTACCGCCCCGTCCATTTGGTGGCTCCGGTCTTGTTGTCGAACACGGTCATCTCCTTGTCGTCGGCGGCATAGCTGAAACCGCGCTCTTCAGTGCCAGTGCCGGTGTGCTCGATGCGGTGCTCCAGTTTAGTTTCCCAAATGGTGGACATGTCGTCCTGGGCCAGCAGTCCGGTGGCCAGGATCAGGGAGCAGGTTAGGGTGTACGTTCTCATGGTGGGTGGATTGGTTGTTCAGTTGCGCAAGGCGTTCAGGTCCAGCACGTGTTCGATCCTGTATTGTCGCCCTTTGGGCATTTTGAAGGGTAGCTCCAGCTGGTGGACGAGGTCCTTGATGCGGTTCTGCGATCGGATGTCATGCGCCTCGGCACGCGCCACGAACACGCTGCTGATGTCGCCCTTCTCGCGAAAGCTGATCTGCAGGTGGTACACCCCGATCAGCCGCTCCGCCATTACCGCTGTATGCAGCGCTCCTCCCGGCGCCAAGGCGGCATCCATGGCCAGTGTGGCACGTGCAAGGATGGTATCCTTGTCCTCCAACAGTTCCTTCTTCTGTGCCAAGGATGCCTGGGCCAGCAACAGGCCGAATACGATGAGGAGCAATGTTCTCATGGTGCGTAGGTCCATTCGATCAGGCGCGTGCCGAACGTCATCCAGATGGTGCGGCCATCAGGCAGGAAGGTGAAGGAGAGGCGGCCGTCCGCACCGAATTCTCCGTCCTTCAGCGGCGTAGCATCGGCAAAGCGGTAGCTCAGCTCGAAGCGGTCCACCATGCGCCCGGTCTCCCGCTCGTAGAGGTGGATCTCCAGGAACTTGCGGCCCTGGCTCACGATACCGAAGAGCCGACCGTCCGGGCTGATGCGGAAGTCAGGCTCGTAGGTGGACAACGACGGGAAGGTGGTGCGCTTCATCGCGCCGGTGGCCGCATCCGCAGTGCTTACATAGCTCTGGCGCGGATCTACAGCACTGCCCTTGCGGGTATGTGGCTTGGCATGGATCCACAGGTCGCGACCATCGCTGCTGTACACCAGACGGAAGATCTTGTCGAAGGGTTCGTCGAGGGTATGCAACGGCTGCAGCGTGGAGGCGTCGTAGATCACCACGATGTGACCGACCTTTTCCAGGGCTTTCAGGGCGTCCTTGTCATTGCGCACACTGGGCATGGCCGCCAGTTCTGCGCGGGTAGGGCGGTGTGCAACAGCCACACGGGTGCCATCGGTGCTCACCGCCACAGCATGGCCCGGCCGATCCACGCGGTGCTGTGCGCTGCGCTCGCCTGAGTTCAGGTCCACCACGTCCAAGCCCGATGGACCAAGTGTGTACAGGTGACGTTCATCGGGCGATAGCGCAGCGTTGTACAGGTCCTCAGCATGGTACACGGCCCTGCCTGTGGCCACTTCGACCACTTGGAATTTCACGGGACGCACCTTGTTTGGCGCCATGTCCAGGTAGAAGAGTTGCTGAAGGACCAGGTACCGGCCGCTGCTGCTGAAGGTGCTACGGGCACCAGCATACCAGTTACCCACGTCAAGGGTTCGCGTGATGCGGTTCTCCTGTAGATCGTACAAGCGGAACGGGAACGACTGGGTGGGCGCCACGGCCAAGGTGCGCCCGTCAGGGGCAAGGTCCAGCCAACTCTGGATATGCCGGGTGGTGTTGGCCTCGTCGCGGATATTGATCACGCGGTAGACCTGTCCGTCGCTCTGTGCCGCTGCCACCAACGTCAGCAGACCGGCAAGGGCCGTGGCGATGAGGGCCGGGTAGGAGAGGCGTTCAAGCCTGTTGGAGGTGTTGATGGAGGTCACGGTGGTGGGGTCGGCAAAGCTTCCCCTTGCTACGGAGGCGGTTCCTCCGTGAAGTACCGTGTTGTGCTACGGTATAGACCGTATTCTGCTCCGCTTGTAGTGCTACAGGTCGTAGCGTACCCCCAATTCCAAGGTCGCGCTGTACACCCGACCACTGACCGGCGCATCGATCAGGTCCAAGGCCCCCAAACGGAAGGTGGGCCGCAGCATCCAACTCCAGCGGCCTCCGGGGTGCATCGATATGCCGGTGCTGATGTACGGAACAAGGTTGAACGATGCGAAGTCCTCGGGTCGGCCATACAGCTCACGTTCCACCCGGCCATCCGCGAAGGTGCTCACGGTCAACCCTTGCGCAGCGAGCAGGAAGGCCGGCGCCACACCCACTGTGGTGGAAGACCTCCAACGGCCCTTCCCAAGCTCCAGCACCAAGCCGATCGGTACTTCGAGGTAATGGAAACGGTCCAGCAACCGCCAACTGGACGGGACTGCGATATCATTGGCGTTGAAAACGAAGCCGCGACGCGGATCGATGATGTCCCCGAAGGTGAGGTCGCTCAGGTCGAACGAACTTACATAGCCCAAGCGCGCGTACGCCACACCGGCTTCCAGGCTCAACCGGTCTGATATGCGATACCCGGCGAAAAAGCCTCCGCCAATGGCAAGGTCCCGTTTCTCACGTTCGTTCCTCTCGTTGATGACCTGATCAGCGAACACTGAACCGTCAGTGTTGATCAGGCTGCGATACGCCAACCCAGTTCCCAATGAGGCTCCGATGCTCCATCGACGCGTTGGCGCATTCTCCTGAGCATGCACAGTTGCCGTCAAGGATAATGCGAGAACAGTGATGAGCAGGAAGTAGGGCGGCATGCGGATACTGTATCGCTAAGATAGAGCGGACCCGCTGATCTTAGGTCTCGTGCTCACTTCCCGATACAGAACCTCCCAAAGATGCTGCCCAGCAGGTCGTCCGTGGTGATGCGACCGGTGATCTCGCCGAGGTGATGTTGTGCCCGCCGCAGGTCGATCGCCAACAGCTCGCCGCTGATGCCCAGGTCAATGGCTTTGCGTGCATCTTCCAGCGCTGCCTTGGCCTTGCGCAGGGCATCCACATGCCGTGCGTTGGTCACCACGATATCGCCCGGACCATTGCGCATGGCCTCCACTTCGGCGAGCAGTGCACGTTGCAATGCATCCA
>JALOLX010000038.1 GCA_025455765.1 Flavobacteriales bacterium
TGTCATTGTCCTGCAACTGACGCGCTTCACGATCCGCCTCGAACACAGGCACGCCCAGCAGCCGGAAGAGCCGGGCGACCGTGCTCTTGCCGCTGCCCATGCCGCCGGTGAGCGCCACGGTGATCATGAACGGTCAGGCCTTGGCGTTGCCTTCCATCAGCTGCATGGAGCTGTCCATGGCGATGGCGCTCTTCTCGAAGCGGACGCGCACGTTGCTGTCGATCTCCAGCAGCACGTTGGTGTCGTTCACCTCCGCAATACGGCCGTGGATGCCGCCGATGGTGACCACCTTGCTGCCCTTCTGCAGGGACTCACGGAACTTCTTGGCCTCCTTCGACTTCTTCTGTTGGGGGCGGATCATGAAAAAGTAGAAGACGACCATGAGCAGGGCCATCATGATCCAGAAGCTCATGGGATCCTGGGACTGTTGCGCTTGTAGAAGCATCGGTGTATCCGGGGTTGAAGGGGTGGTGGTGGGTCAGGGTTGCTCGGGGGCGACGACCTCGCCGCTGAGGGTGAGCACGTGCGAAGGTGGCACGGTGTTGGCCACAATGGTGACGGTCTTGTCCTGGCGGCCGTTGCGGCCTTCGCTGTCAAAGGTGACGCTGATGTGCGCCGTGGAACCGGGGGGGACCGGTTCGCGGGGCCATTCCTTGCTTACCGTGCAGCCGCAGGAGCCGCGCACATCGGTGATGACGAGCGCGCTGCCTCCTGTGTTGGTGAAGGTGAACTGATGATCCACCTTGGTTCCCTGTACGATGCGGCCCATGTCGAAGTGGGTCTCCGCGAAGGTGATCGCGGGCAGCTTGTCGGGGTCCACCGCGCCCTCACCGGTCACCGGGAAGTGGATGTCATCTGTGCCGATGACCCCGTCCCGTTCGCTGTGGTCGGTGATGCGGCAACCCACCGTGGACAGCGCCAAGGTGAAGAGCAGAAGGGCGTGTGCAGAGCGATGCATGGGCGATGGTCAGCTATCGAGCAGGCCGCGGCCCACCTTGTGGATGCGTCCTGCGCTGCGCAGGTCGAGGAAGAGCTTGTCGAGCACGCCGTTCACGAAGTTCTTGCTCTTGGGCGTGCTGTAGGCCTTGGCGATCTCGATGTATTCGTTCATCGTCACCTTCACGGGGATCTGATCGAACTGGAGCACTTCGGTGAGGGCCATCTTCATGAGGATCATGTCGCTCATGGCAATGCGGTCGCTTTCCCAGTTGCTGCTGCGTGCGGCGATGGCCTCCTCGTGCTCAACGCTGTTGCGGATGGTGCCTTGGAAGAGGTCGCGGACAAAGGCCTGTTCCTCGCCATTGTCGCGGGCCAGTTCATCGAAGAGGCTGTCCGCAGATCCGGCGCGCAGTTGCTCCAGGCTTCGCTTCACCATGGCCGCTGCGAGGTCCAGGTCTTCCAGCCAATAGATGGTGCGGCTGTCGTACACCTCGTGCAGCAGCTCGCTGTTGGCAATGTGTTCGATGAAGACCTGCACGAGGTATTGCAGGTCCTTCCGAAGGTCTGCGTTACCGTCGTTCAGGTAGGCTTGGTGTGCTTCACTGGCCTCGATGTCCTTATGGATCTGCACGAAGAGCTCGTGGTGCCCCACCCAGCTGATGCGCCGCTTGTCGCACTCCTGCCGCAGCCGTTCGTTCTGCACGATGCTGACGAGATAAGGGTTGTCCACGAAGCGGCGCTTGGGGTTGAGGTCCTCCGCAGTGGGCATGCGCTTCTTCTTGCGCTCCTCGATGCGCAGTTCGGCCACGTGCCGCAGTTCGCCGAAGGTGAGCAGCAGGGAGAGGAAGAGGTCGTAGGTGCGGTCGATGCTGCCCACGAGTTCCTTCTCGATGCGTGCTGCACTGGTGTCGTTCGCCTGCCAGTAGGCATAGAGCGACTGGTAGACCTTGATGCGGAGGTAGCGTCGGTTGAGCATGCGGGGTCAGAAGCGGATGCCAGCTGCACGCATGCTGCTGATGCGGTCCTCGGCGGCCTGGTTGGCGGCGAGGTACGTGGGAATACCAAGGTCGGCACTGGCCTTGAAGATGCGCAGGGCGGTATCGTAGATGGCCTCGGTCTGCTTCATGGCTGCGGTGGCGTTGTAGCCCTTGCGCTCCCACGCGCAGTTGATGATGCCACCAGCATTGATGAGGAAGTCAGGGGCGTACAGAATGCCCTTCTCCATGAGCGCCTTGCCGTGCTGGGCTTCATCGGCGAGCTGATTGTTGGCGGCCCCAGCGATCACGCTGCACTTCAACCGCTTCAAAGTGTCATCGTTCACCGTGGCTCCCAGGGCGCAGGGCGAATAGATGTCCATGGCGGCATCGTAGATGGCATCGGGCTCCACGATCTGCACCGAAGGCATCTCCGCCTTGATGGCGGCGAGCTTGTCCGCATGGATGTCGGTGAGCAGTACGTTGGCGCCTTCCTTCACCAGGTATTCCACCAAGGCCTTGCCCACGTTGCCGGCGCCTTGCACGCCCACGGTCCGTCCTTTGAGCGCATCGCTGCCATAGGCGGTGTGTGCCGCAGCCTTCATGCCACAATACACGCCATAAGCGGTGACCGGGCTGGGATCTCCGCTGCCGCCCATCTCCATCGGTAAGCCGGCCACATGGGGCGTCTCCTTGCGGATGTTCACCATCTCGGTGGTGCTCATGCCCACATCCTCAGCCGTGATATAGCGCCCATTGAGGCTGTGCACGAACTGCCCGAAGCGACGGAACATGGCTTCGGTCTTCTGGGTGCGGGCGTCGCCGATGATCACGGCCTTGCCACCGCCCAGGTCGAGACCAGCGAGTGCGCTCTTGTAGGTCATGCCACGGCTCAGGCGCAGCACATCGTGCAGGGCTTCGGCCTCGCTGGCATAGGGCCACATGCGGGTGCCGCCGAGCGCGGGGCCCAACGTGGTGTCGTGGATGGCGATGATGGCGCGCAGCCCAGTAGGACGGTCGAAGCAGAAGAGCACTTCCTCGTGGTCGTGCTTCTCCATGCGGCTCAGGACGAGTTCGCTGGTGGCGGTCTTGGTGGTGGTGGTGACCATGATGGGTTCCGTTGTGTCGCAGGTGTCGATGCGGGTGTGCTGGGTTACGCGCTGGCGGTCCACAAAGGTCATTCGGTCAATGGGTCGCACACGTTCCGCTCCTCGCTCCGCCCCTACCTTTGCACCACTTCCTTGCGTGTAGCGGTGCCGTTCAGGGCGGCGCAAAAGTAGGAAGTTCCATCGCCCCGGAATGCGCCCGCTGCTGAAGCTGAACCCCTACTTCGCGAAGTACCCGTGGCACCTGCTGCTCGGCGTGGTGTTCATCGCCCTCAGCAACCTCTTTGCGGTGTATGCCCCGCAGGTGGTGCGTGAGGCCATCGACCTTATCGCCGAAGCGTTCCGCCAGCGCGACCTGCCCGCGGACGAACGTGTGCTCTCCGCCCCAAGCCTACTTACCCAGTGGCTGGCGTGGACCGGCATCGATCTGGAAGGAAGGCTGCGGGTCATCGGCACCAATGAGCTGCTGGCGGGCACGGTGGTGTGGTTGGCGGCCCTGCTGGCCGGGCTCTACCTGGTCTTGGCCTTGTTGAAAGGCTTCTTCATGTTCCTGATGCGGCAGACCATCATCGTGGTGAGCCGGTTGATCGAGTACGACCTGAAGAACACCGTTTTCGCCCACTATCAGCGACTGGACCGTGCGTTCTACAAGCGCAACAGCACGGGCGATCTGATGAACCGGATCAGCGAGGATGTGGGCAAGGTGCGCATGTACCTCGGACCGGCGGTGATGTACACCATCAACCTGGTGGTCCTCTTCGTGATGTGCATCGCCTTCATGCTGCATGTGAACCCGGAGTTGACGCTTTGGACCCTGGCCCCATTGCCAGTGATGAGCGTGGTGATCTATTACGTCAGCGATGTGATCAACCGCAGGAGCATGGCCGTTCAGCAGCAACAGAGCCACCTCAGCAGCCTGGCGCAGGAGAGCTTCAGCGGTGTGCGGGTGTTGAAGGCCCACGCCAAGGAACGCATGACGGTGGACCGCTTCGCCGCTGCCGCCGAGGCCTACCGCACCAGCAGCATGGACCAGGCCCGGGTGGATGCGCTCTTCATGCCGGCCATCATGCTCCTCATCGGGCTCAGCACCGTGCTCACCATCTTCATCGGGGGCATGAAGCTGATCCAGGGTGATCCCAGTGTGAGCGTGGGCAACATCGCCGAGTTCGTCATTTATGTGAACATGCTCACCTGGCCGTTCGCCTCGGTGGGCTGGGTCACCTCGTTGATCCAGCAGGCCTCGGCCAGCATGGTGCGCATCACCGAATTCCTCGACACCGAACCTGCCATTCAGGCCACCGGTGATGCGCTGTCCGTTGTCCAGGGTGCGATCACCTTCGAAGGTGTCAGCTTCACCTATCCCGATACGGGGATCAAGGCGCTGGACAACGTGTCGTTCCACGTGCCGGCCGGTGGCACCCTGGCCATTGTGGGGCATACAGGCAGCGGCAAGAGCACCATCGCCGAGCTCATCGCCCGCCTGTACGACCCTACGGACGGCCGCATCCTGATCGATGGCGTGCCGTTGCGTGAGGTGAAGTTGGAACGGCTGCGTGACCAATTGGGCATGGTGCCGCAGGATGTGTTCCTGTTCAGCGACAGCATCCGTCAGAACATCGCCTTCCGGTTGGACGCTGTGGACGATGTGGACGACCAAGTAGTAAGAGCCGCGCGGTCGGCGCAGGTCCATGAGAACATCACTGGCTTTCCGGATGGGTACGATACGCTCATCGGCGAGCGCGGTGTGACCTTGAGCGGCGGACAGAAGCAGCGGGTCAGCATTGCACGGGCCATTGTGGGGCGTCCGCGGATCGTGGTGCTCGACGATGCGCTGAGCGCCGTGGATACCGCAACGGAAGAGGCCATCCTGCGGGAATTGCGCAGCGTGATGAAGGGGTGCACCACCATCCTCATCAGTCACCGGATCAGCGCTGTGCGGGAAGCGGACCATATCGTGGTGCTCGAGGGCGGAGCTGTGGCCGAGGCCGGTGACCATGCCGCGTTGGTGGCGAAGGCCGGCATCTATGCCCGCATGCATGAGGAGCAGCTGCTGACCGTTGCGGCGCACGGATCATAGGGCCCCGGTTTTGCAGGTTCGGAATACCCGATTATATTTGAATTGCCCCCGCACCAGTATCGGGTGTGCCCATGACCATGGTGGACGATCGCGAGGACGTATACTCTAAGGCCGTAAGGGCGGGAAAGCGCACCTACTTCTTCGATGTGAAGAGCACGCGGGGACGCGACCTGTACCTCACCATCACCGAAAGCAAGAAGCACACCCACGAGGACGGCTCGGCCACCTACGACAAGCACAAGATCTTTCTCTACAAGGAGGACTTCGACAAGTTCATTGATGGCCTGCACGATGCCATTGATGAGATCGATCGCCTGCGGGGCAACGGGGAATACGGCAAGCGCGATGAGGCCCCCAGGGCTGAGGAGCGCGGCGAGACCAACGAGCCCAACCCGTTCACGGATGTGAACTTCGAGGACCTGGACCGGAAGGATATTTGAGCGTGGAACGCCTCAGGAAGCGATCCTGAGCTGCTGGCCGGTAAGCACTTCAGCGAGGTAGCTGCCGTGCCCGGAGATCGCCAGGCCGAACAGGTCCTGATCGAGCCAGGTGTACAGGAGGCGGTCGCTGCTGACCAGAATGGTGCGGCCTTGCAGCATCCCCAGGCTCAGCCGTGGGCGCTCCTCGGGCATCCCGTGTGGGTCCACCACAGTGAGCTCACAGAACATGTTCTGCTCCGGTGGCATCGCGTGCAGCCATTCCATCAAGGTGTCATGCACCATGTTGGGCCCGAGGGTTCCATCTTCCAACACCTGAACAGCTTCGTTCACGGAAATGATGCGGTCGAACAGCCCGTGCAGTTCATTTTCCCGCAGTTCGGCCTTGCACCACACGCGCAGGTGGATGGTGGAACCGAGCGGGCGGTCCATGTGGTAGGAGAACTCCTCCAGCTCGGGCATCAGGCTTTCGAGCACCTGTGCGGCCGCTTCCTGGTAGTACAGGGCGGCCTGCTCGCTCTGAGCCTTGCCGGACCTGAAGGTGATATTGAGCGCCATGGTGCTGACGATGGATGTACATTCCTTTCAACGTAGCCTCGGCAAAAAGGTGACGGTGGGTTCCGCGCGGATCGATCAACGGACCCGACGGTGCAAGGAACGGCGCCTCGATCGGGGCCAAGTAGGTGGTGCTCAACGGGATGGATGGAAGCGACGGCGAACAGGTCAGCCACGTTCCTGTGAAAGTGTTCAAAACTCGTCGACTTATCAACACGAACGAGCGGTCGGCACACACGTACTTTGCCCTCGGCTTAGCCGTTGACCCAACGCTTACATCCGACCCCGACCAGCATGGCCAAGATCATCTCCATTGTGAACCAAAAAGGCGGCGTGGGCAAGACCACCACCGCCATCAACCTGGCCGCCAGTCTGGGCGCGCTGGAGCGTCGCACCCTGCTGGTGGACGCCGATCCCCAGGCCAATGCCACCAGCGGTGTGGGTTACGACCCCCGCAATGTGAAGGCCTCCATCTACGAGTGCATCATCAACAACACACCGGCCAGCGAGGTGATCCTGGGAACGGACAACCCGAACCTGGACCTCCTACCCGGTCACATCGATCTGGTGGGTGCCGAGATCGAGATGATCGACATGCGCGAGCGTGAGCAGCAGATGAAGGCCGTGCTGGAGCCGCTGCGTGAACAGTACGACTTCATCATCATCGACTGTTCGCCATCGCTCGGCCTGGTCACGGTGAACAGCCTTACGGCCAGCGACAGTGTGATCGTGCCGGTGCAGTGCGAGTACTTCGCTTTGGAAGGTCTCGGCAAACTGCTGAACACCATCAAGATCGTGCAGCAGCGCCTCAACCCTGAGCTGGTCATCGAAGGCATGCTGCTCACCATGTACGACAGCCGTCTGCGCCTGGCCAACCAAGTGGTGGAAGAGGTGAAGACCCACTTCCAGCAGCTGGTGTTCGATACGGTCATCCACCGCAACGTGGCCTTGGGCGAAGCGCCGAGCCATGGCCAGACGATCATCATGCACGACGCCAGCAGCAAGGGCGCGGTGAACTACCTCAACCTGGCCCGCGAGATCCTGCAGAAGAACAGCCTCACCCGCATCCCGGACAGTGAGCGCACCATTGCGATACCGGACGAACAATGACCAAGAAGAAAGGCCTGGGCCGCGGCTTGAGCGCCCTGTTGGAGGATCCAAGCACCGACATCACTACGCGCAACGAGCCTGTGACGGCTGCGCCGCGCAGTGCCGGTCCCATCGGTACCATCCCGGTGGCGCAGATCGAACCGAACCCCTTCCAGCCGCGTACCCATTTCAGCGACGAAGCCTTGGCCGAACTGGCCCAGAGCATCAGCGAACTCGGCATCATCCAGCC
This sequence comes from Flavobacteriales bacterium, assembly GCA_025455765.1. GTDB lineage: Bacteria > Bacteroidota > Bacteroidia > Flavobacteriales_F > PHOS-HE28 > PHOS-HE28. The sequence continues at coordinate 7,428 of JALOLX010000038.1, forward strand.
CGTCACCGTACGCAAGGTGGGCTATGACCGCTATCAGCTGATCAGCGGTGAGCGCCGCTTCCGGGCGTCGCAGCTGGCCGGATTGGAAGAAGTGCCGGCCTACATCCGCATCGCCAACGACGAGGCCATGCTGGAAATGGCGTTGGTGGAGAACATCCAGCGCGAAGAGCTCGATGCCATCGAGGTGGCCATCAGCTTCCAACGCCTGATCGACGAGGTGAAGCTGACCCAGGAACAGCTCAGCGAGAAGGTGGGCAAGGACCGCGCCACCGTGGCCAACTACCTGCGGTTGAAGCTGCCACCCGAGATCCAACTGGGCCTGCGCCAGCGCACCATCGGCATGGGGCATGCACGTGCCCTCATCGGTGTGAGCGACCCCGCGAAGCAGGTGGAACTTTACCACCGCATCGTGGAAAGCCAGCTGAGCGTGCGCGCCGTGGAGGACCTCGCCCGCACCGCCCTGCCCAAAGGCATGAAGAGCAGCGTGAAGCCCGGTCTGCGGCCCAACAAGGACCTCAGCAAGATGCTGGCTCAACGCTTCGGCAGCAAGGTGAGCGTAAAGCAGAGCACCGAAGGCAAGGGCAAGATCGAGATCCCCTTCAAGAGCGAGGAGGAGTTGCGGAGGATCCTTGGTGTGTTGGGGTGAGGAGGAGTGAGAGCGTGAGAGGGTGAATACCGATCTTTGGGGCGTGCGTCTGTTGCTTCTCCCCTTTCTGGTGCTGTCCGCTGCTGTGTGGGCGCAAGCGGATACTGTGGCCACGGATAGCGCTGAAGGGCCGGCGATCGTGACCGGTGGCATACCGGAACCGACCATGTCGCCTGCACGAGACACGCTGGACTGGCGAGCACGCCATTCGCCGCACAAGGCCACCCTGTTCAGCGCTGTGCTACCCGGTGCGGGGCAGCTCTATAACCGCAAGTATTGGAAGGCGCCGATCGCCTGGTTGGGGCTGGGTACGTGCGTGTACTTCATCCAGGAGAACACGCGGGAATACCGGCGCTACAAGGATGCTTACATCGCCCTGGTGGATGGGGATGCGAGCACGGTGGATGAGTTCAATGGGGAGTTCAGCGCGGCACAGGTGCTGGATGTCACGGATACGTACCGCCGATGGCGGGACCTGAGCTACATCGCCTTCGGGCTGGTGTACATGCTCAATGTGGTGGACGCCACAGTGGACGCGCACTTCGTTCGGTTCGATGTGGGGCGTGATCTGAGCTTGCAGGCGGCCCCTTCCCTCCATACCACCAGCATGGGCGCACCCGGTCTGTCGCTGGCCCTCACCTTCCGCTGACCCATGGCTCCCCTTCGCATCGCGCTCTACGGCACCGGCCGCATGGGCTCCGCCATCGCCACCATCGCTGAACAACGCGGCCATCGCGTGGTGCTGCGCGTCTCCAGCGCCAATGCGGGCACTACACCCTCCGATGTGGACGTGGCCATCGAGTTCTCCCGTCCCGACCAGGCCTTGGGCAATATGCGGCTGTGCTTGGAAGCAGGCGTACCGGTGGTGGTGGGCACCACGGGCTGGTACGATCACCTTCCTGCGGTACAAGCCTTGGTGGCGGAGCATCGGGGGGCTCTGCTGTGGGCCAGCAACTTCAGCATTGGAGTGAACCTGTTGTTCCAGGTGAACCGCATGCTGGCTGGCCTGATGGACCGTCAGCCGCAGTACAAGGGCGAGCTGCTGGAGATCCACCATGTCCATAAGCTCGATGCACCGAGCGGTACGGCACTCACCTTGGCCCGCGACATCGATCTGCGGCACCACGGCTATTCAGGTTGGCATCTGCAAGAACGCCCCGATGCGGCAGTGCCCGCTCCTGCCCTGCCCATCCGTGCATTGCGTGAGGGTGAAGTGCCCGGCACCCACGAGGTGAGCTGGACCAGCGCTGAGGACCGCATCAGCATCCGGCACGAGGCCTTCGGGCGCACCGGGTTCGCCACGGGTGCGGTGGTGGCGGCGGAATGGCTGCATGGGCGCAGCGGCCTCTTCACCATGCAGGATGTGTTGGGCCTGGGATAAGCGCCATCCATCCTGCGTTCCCACCTGTCAACCTTGGTTTTCACAGCATTTCACGTTCGGCGCGTACCGTACCTCGTCCCATCTTCGCACCTTCGCTGACCGCGCGTTGCGCCTTGCATCCCTGAATACATGATCCCCTACCTCTTCCTGTTCGCCTATCTGCTGGTGTTGCTGGCCAGCTTGTGGAAGCTCTTCCAGAAAGCTGGTAAGCCTGCCTGGGCCGCCTTCGTGCCGGGCTACAACCTGCTCGTGTGGCTGCAGATCACCGGCAAGCCGTGGTGGTGGATCTTCCTCTTCCTGGTGCCCGGTGTGAACCTGCTGATGCTCATCATCATGAACGTCAACATCTCCATCGTGCTCGGTCGGCGCGACTTCAAGGAGCATGTGCTGATGACCTTCCTGCCTTGGTGGAAGGTGCCCGAGACCTGTTATGCGCAGAACACGTACGTAGGTCCCATTCCAGTGGCGGAGCGCAAGCGCGGGTTGCTGGGCCAGTGGGGCGATGCCATCCTCTTCGCGGTGATCGTGGCCACCGTGTTCCGCACCTTCACCTTCGAGGCCTTTACCATTCCCACGCCTTCCATGGAGAAGAGCCTGCTGGTGGGAGATTACCTCTTTGTGAGCAAGCTGAGCTACGGCCCACGCATGCCGATGACCCCGCTCACCTTCCCCTTCACGCACCACACACTGCCGCTGACCACCAGCACCCCGTCGTTCGTCAACTGGTTCAGCCAGCCCTACCGCCGCCTGCCGGGCTTCGGCACACCCGAGCGCGGTGATGCCGTGGTGTTCAACTTCCCGGAAGGCGATACCGTGGTGGCCAACTTCCAGAACCAGAGCTACTATCAACTGGTGCGCGAACATGGCCGTAAGAAGGTGCAGGACCCCGCTGCCCGCCTGCCTTCCATCGACGATCGCGGACGCCGCGTGATGAAGCCGACCGGCGGTATCCTGGTGCGCCCCATCGACAAGCGTGAGAACTACATCAAGCGCTGTGTGGCCATTGCCGGCGATAGTGTGCAGGTGGTGCATGGTGTGCTGCGCGTGAACGGCCAGGACCAGCCTATTCCACCCGACGGCCAGTACGCCTATGAGTTCCAGTTGAAGAGCGCCTTCCGTCAGGACATGCTGAAGAAGCGATTCGACATTTCGCCGAGCGATGTGCTGGACAATGGCCGCGCCGCTGTGATCCCGATGAGCGGGTCGGTGGCCGAACAGGTGGGCAAGTTCGACAACGTGGTGAGCATGCATCGCCAGGACCATCCGGAGGGCTTCTACGACAGCTATGGCAGTTGGCCGATCTTCCCCAATCATCCGGACTTCCATTGGACGGAGGACAACTTCGGTCCGATCTGGGTGCCCAAGAAAGGTGGAACGGTGGAGCTGAACGCACGCACGCTGCCCTTGTACCGGCGCGCCATCACACTGTATGAAGGCAATACGTTGGAAGAGCGCAACGGGGAGATCCTGATCAACGGCGCAGCGGCCACCAGCTATACCTTCCAGCAGGACTACTACTGGTTGATGGGCGACAACCGCCACCGCAGCCAGGACAGCCGCTTCTGGGGCTTTGTGCCGCACGATCACGTGGTGGGCAAGGCCGTGCTCATCTGGTTCACCAAGGATCCCTACACCGGCATCCGCTGGAAGCGCCTGTTCTCGGGCGTGAAGTAAGCGCAGTGCTCGTGGATCGCAGGGCCTTGTTCGGAGGGTGTGCCTTAGACTGCTCAGTAGTCCTACAGGGATGTTCGATGGGATCGTGACCATAAGGCCCGTTGGAACTACGCGATGAAGACCTTGCTCCACCGTTGGCGTGGCCTGAACGAATGGCTGAAGAGCCTGGTACTGGCCTTGGTGTTGCTCGCCGCGCTGCACCTGCTGGTGGTTCGCTTCGTCGTAGTGGAGAACACGAGCATGTATGCCACGCTCCGGCCTGGCGATCTGGTGCTGGTGGAACGTTGGCCGCTGGTGACCGGTCTCGATCGCGGCTCCATCGTGGTGTTCCGCGATCCGCTGAAGGACCAGGAGCCGCGCTGGAGGCGTCCGTTGATGGTGAAGCGCATCGCGGGTATGCCCGGTGATGTGGTGGAGCTGGAGCGAGCAGACCTGCGGGTGAACGGTGCGTTGACCACTGCCCCACCCGCTGCCACACGGGCCTTCCTGGTCCGCTTGCGCAGTGGTGCTTCGAGCGATGGCATTCGCCGCTTGCTGGGTCTGCCCGATCTGCCCGGCCTTGGTGGGAGCAGCGTGCTGGAGGTGCCGCTGAACGATAGTCTGGCCGACCTGGTGAACAGCCTGCCCGAAGTAGTGGACGTAGCACCGATGCGGTTGGCCACGGGAGCGCCGCGCCACCTCTTCCCCTTCAGTGAACGCTTCGCGTGGAACGGCGACAATTACGGTCCCATCACTGTGCCTGCCAAAGGCGATACGCTGCGCATCACCACGGCCAACCTGCCGCTGTATGATCGGCTGCTTACCATCTACGAAGGACAGCGCATCACACACGCTGGTGATAGCCTATTGCTGAACGGACAGCCATTGCAGTACTATGTGGTGCAGCACGATTACTACTTCATGCTGGGCGATGGCTTGCACAGCAGTTCCGATTCGCGCTATTGGGGCTTCCTACCCGCCGACCATGTGGTGGGGCGCGTGCGCTGGGTGCTCACAGGCATCGGTGCCGATGGAACCCGCAGCGGTCCGCGTCGCCTGTGGTGAGCGGGGTATCTTCGCGGCATGATGTCCCGTTCCTTCATTGTGGTGATCGCTGCGATGGCATTGCAGGCCTGTAGCGGCCCTTCCGGCGATCCCTGTGCCACATTCTTTACGCCCTACCCCGACCTGTACAGCACCACGGAGCGCACCAGCAACAATGCGCGCTTCCTGGACGCATTGGCCCCGTACCAAGCGAAGGACTACGCAGCGGCCGCAACTACCTTGGAGGCCTACGTACGCGGTAGCGGAGCCAACCCCATGGCCCGCCTCTACCTGGCCAGTGCGCTGCTCGCCACGGGTAAGCCATACGAGGCGGAGATGCACCTCGATGCCTTGGAACGAAGCCGTTTGAAGGAAGCGCGCGATGAGACCGAATGGTACACCCTGCTCTGTTGGGTATGCAGTGGCCAGAAGGAACGCGCACTGCCGGAGGCCCAACGCATTGGGGCCGAGAAGCTGCACACGTACAATACCCAGGCTGCTGACCTGGCCAAGGCACTGGAACAGTGACCCTTCAGGAGGCCGTGTTCCGACTTCAGCGGTCCTTTATACAGGAGCTGCCGGGTCACGATGCCTTTCTACGGATGAGCGGTTATCCCCGCCCCGACCTTGACGCGGTGCGCCGCATGGATCCGCCGCCGCGAGAGAGCGCTGTGCTGGCCATGCTCTACGAACGGGCAGGTCAGGCACATGTCCTGCTGATGTTGCGGCCCGAGTATGATGGCGTGCACAGTGGACAGATCGCGTTTCCCGGAGGACGGCGCGAACCCGGGGATCCAGACCTGCTGCATACCGCGCTGCGGGAGTTCCGTGAAGAGACCGGATCCATGCCAGCAGGGCTGCTTCATCTGGGCAGCTTGTCGCCCGTGTACATCCCGCCCAGTCGCAGTCTGGTGACCCCGTTCGTGGCGGCGGTGGATGAGCTGGGTCCCCTATCGCCTGATCCGCGTGAGGTGGCCGCTTTGATCGAAGCGCCGGTGGCCTTGTTGTTGAGAGATGACATCCTGCGCACCGGCGATCGCCATGTACAGGTGATCGGGCGCACGATCCAGGTGCCCTACTTCGACGTGCATGGCCACATGGTATGGGGGGCCACCGCGATGATGATCGCCGAGCTCCGCGCCTTGCTCAGCGACCGATGTCCTGCAGCAAGCGGGCATTAGGCCGGGAAGGAGCTCCCGGCTCGTGGTAGCCCTCGCGGATGCCACGCACGAAGTACATGGCGATGCTGCCCTTGTTCTTGGCCGCCACCTCGCCGCGCGATTCACAGACGAAGCGGTCCTTCACCAAGGCATAGGTGGCCGCGCTGATGTTCACTTCGCCGGGTGCACCGCTGCTTTCCAGTCGGCTTGCGGTGTTCACCGTATCGCCCCAGATGTCGTAGGCGAACTTGCGCTTGCCCACCACACCGGCCACCACCGGACCGCTGTGCAGACCGATCCGCAGCGCCCATGGCGTGGCTCCTTTGGCTTCGCGGTCCGTGCGCCACTGGTCCATCAGATCGCGCACTTCCAACGCAGCCAGCACACAGGCCGTGGCGTGGTGCGGATCCTGCGCAGGCACTCCGGCGGCGCACATATAGCTGTCGCCGATGGTCTTGATCTTCTCGATGCGGTAGCGGCCCACGATCTCATCGAACTTGATGAAGCACTGGTCCAGTTCGTTCACCAGCTCCTCCGGGGTCATCCGTTCAGCCGCCTGCGTGAAGCCCTTCATATCGGTGAAGAGCACGGTGACCTGCTCGTGGCGGCGTGCCGTGGCCTTGCCCTTGTCCTTCAATTCTTCGCTGATCTCCTTGGGAAGGATGTTGAGCAACAGGTCCTCGATGCGTCCCTTCTGCCCTTCGATCTCGCGGGCCTGGGCCACCACTTCGGCGGTGCGTTCTTCCACCTTGCGCTCCAGGATCTGATTGCGCAGCCGCAGCTGACGTTCGCGCAGCTTGATGTAGCTGAACAAGGAGGTGCCGAGCACCAAGGCCAGCGCGGTGTAGAACCACCAGGAGCGATACCAGGGCGGAAGGATGGTGAAGGTCAATTGCGCGGGCGGGTCGCTCCATTCCCCTGTGCGGTCCATGGCCTTGACCAGGAAGACATAGTCGCCCGGTGGTAGCGCTGGATAGTACGCATCCGTGGCGGTGGTGATGGGTTGCCAATCCTCATCCAGGCCTTCCAGCTTCACCTGATAGCGGACCGCTCCCGGATCGCTCAACGCCACACTGCCGTAGGCGATCCGGATGCTGCGTTCCGAATGGCTCAGGCTGTTGTCGGTCTCGATGGGGCGATCCTCCAGGTTCACCTTCCAACCGCGGATGGCCACCAGGGGCGCCACATTGCGGTCCTGTTCCGGTGCTCCGCCCACGCGGGTGGCACCGTTCACCGTACCGAACCAGATACTGCCATCCCGTGTGGCACAGGCTGCATGCGGCTTCACCTCGATGCCTGTGAACCCTGCCCGTTCGGTGAAGGCGATGAAGCCACCTTTCTTGGGCCGCCACTTGTTGAGGCCCTTGTTGGTGCCGATCCATACATGTCCACGACTATCGATGACCAGGGCCTTGATGGTATTGCTCAACAGGCCTTCCTGCACGGTGAACCGCTGTACCTCCTTGCCGTCCTTCAATACGATGATCCCTTGCCCTTCGGTGCCCACCCATAGGCGGCCTTCGCCATCCTCTACGAAGGCGGTGGCCGTAAAGCTCTTGCCCAGGTCCACGGCCTTGGCCTGCCCGTTGTCGATGCGGGTGATGCCCGATACCGTGCTACCGACCCAGATGGTACCACCCTTCGCACGGTAGATGGCCAGTACGTGGTCGCCGGCGAGGCCTTCTTCCTTGGTGTAGACGGTGGGTACCGTGCCAGAGCCCGGCAGGTAGCGCCGCACTCCGTTGAGGCCGCCCACCCACAGTTCGCCGGTCTGGCCCAACTCCAGCGCAGTGACCTTGTTCTCGGCCAAGCCGCCGGAGAGCTCGATGTCGTACACTGCTTTCCCCGTGCGGGTATCGTAGCGCAGCAGACCGCCATTGTCCGTGCCGATCCAGATGGTGCCCTTGTCATCCTCGCGCAGGTGCCTGATGAAGTTGGTGGTCAGGCGTCCCTGCTGCATGGTGATGGTCTCTGGGCGGCTGTTGCCTTCCCCATCGTTCCAGACCAGGATCCCACCGTTGGTGCCGAACCAGGTGCGCCCTTGCCGATCCTCCAGCACCGCCCACACCTGAGGGTCGACCAGACCGTCCGCATCGCCGATGCTGACAAAGCGTTCGCCCTTGAAGATGTCAAGGCCGCTGTCGTTGGTTCCGATCAACAGGTTGCCTTCGCGGTCGCGGGTGATGCAGCGGACGAAGGTGCTGTGCAAGCCACGGCGCTGATCGAAGACCTGAAGTCCGTCCTTGCCCGCCTTCACTGCGCCCCCATCCACCGTGCCGATCCAGATCTGACCTTCGGCATCCTCGCCGAAGCAATAGACGATGGCGCTGGGCATGCCATTACTGGGGTCGAAGCGTTGGCTGCTGCCACCGTCCGGTGCAATGCGGAACGCGCCGCCCCCATCGGTACCCACCCAAAGTGCCCCATCAGAGGCCTGGAAGCAGCTCGTGGGAGCGAAGGCTTCAGGGACACCGGGCAAGGGGATGGGCTGCGCGGTGTTACCGCTGAGCTTCACGATGCTCCCTCCCACTTCCACAAAGCCCACGCTGCCGTCCTTCAGTGTGGTGGCGCCGAGCAGCTTCTCACGAATGGCCGCAGCGCTCAACCGCTCTGCACGGAAGTCGTCGCCGTCCAATGTGACCCGCCAGGCACCTTGTCCAGCTGTAGCCAGCCAGATGTTCCCGGAACTGTCCTGAGCGACGCCCGTGATCCCAGCGTTCATCCCTTCGGACGGTCGATGCGCTTGGAAGCGTGCGTTCTGCACCACCGTAACGCCACCGTCCAAGTGGCCCGCCCACAGTCGCCCATCGGTATCCACCAGCAGGGACCGCACGCCACCCCGAGCGGCACCATCGGCCGGACCGTAGGTGACAATGGAGTTACCGTCGTAGCTGGCCAGTCCCGCTTCGGTGCCCAACCATACGGTGCCATAGGCATCCTGAACGACCGCATAGACCTTGGAGGCCGGCAGGTTCTGCTGCACCGAGATGTTCTCGAAGAAGTAGCGCTGGGCCTGGAGCGACCAGACGGTGCAGGCAGTGAACAGGACGAGCAGGGTCCGCAGGGAGGCGCGCATCACCGGGTCAGTTCGTAGAAGGAGGCATCGCTACCGGCCGCATCGGAGACCACCACGGTGTTGGTGACGCTCTCGCTGTAGTTCTGGATCAGGTTCTTCAGGGGGCCGTAGTTGTAGAAGGAGTAGATGTCGTCCTTCTTGCCGTCCACGGGGATCCAATAGCTCTTGCCACCCACGGTGCGGCCGTGGCCGGAGTACCACACCAGCACGGTGTTCACCTTGTTGGTGCGCACCAGGTCGCGCAGCTCGGTGCTGAAGAAGCGCTCCAGCTGCTGCTTGCTCAGGTTCTTCTTGGTGATGGTCTTCTGCACATTGTACTTGCCGAAGGCCTTCTGCATCTTGGCCGCATCGCTCCCCTGCCCCTGCAGCGCGGGGAAGCTCTTGTAGTCGCTGTTCTCGATGTACACCACCCAGGTGACGCCGCTGGACACCGGCGTGCCGGCCACAGGCTTCTCCACCGGCTT
>JALOLX010000347.1 GCA_025455765.1 Flavobacteriales bacterium
AGGGATGAGATGCACGGGCACGCCGCCAACGCGGGAAGTGTGGTGCGTAGTATGCGCTACCGACCTATTCGCAGTTGATGCTCTGGTCCACGGTCTCGCGCCACGCCTCCATACCACCACGCAGATTGCGCACGTTCGTGAAGCCGTAGCGCTGGGTGAGCGCCTGTACCACGGCCCCTGCGCGGTTGCCGCTCTTGCAGTGCATGATCACGGGCACGTCGCGACGGAGTTCACTGCGGCGATCCAGGATGTCACCCATGGGGATCAGGATGCCACCGAGGGTGCAGCGTTCCGCTTCGTACGGCTCACGCAGGTCGATGAGCTGATGGTCCATGCCACGTTCCCGCATGGCGCGGTATTCTGCAATGCTGATCTCGATGTCCATGGCTTACGAGGCCTGTTCGGGCTTCACCTGCCGCAGCTTGTCGGCCACCTCTTCGGGCAGGTATTGGAAGAAGGTGTCGCCACGCAAGCCCAGGCGAAGAGTCTCCAACGGGATCACCTCCTCAGGCGCGATGTTGCCCAGGTTCACGTTGGCACCGAGCTGCTTGATGAACCACACCTGCTGGGGCTTCTGTGGTGCTTCCCAGAGAATGTCCTTGGCTGCGACCTTCGCCAGGATGCGACCCACCAACGCCGTATGGGCATGGCCATTGGGGCGGTAGATCCCCACGGTGCCGCTCTCCCGGGCTTCAGCGATCACCTTCCAACTGCCGGCATCCAGCTCCGTGCGCATCATGTTCACCCATTTGGAAGGGCTGATCAGAATGCCCGACTCCTTGGAGCCCACTTCGCTGAGCACGGTGTAGTGCTTGGCCAGCTCGGTGATGTACTTGCACTTCTCCTTGGTGGGCATGTTGATGGAGCCATCACTGACCTCCACCATGTCCAATCCGAGTTGGTCAACAAGCTTGCGGTAGTCCTTGTATTGGCCACGGGCCACGAAGGCTTCGAACAGTGTGCCACCGAGGTAAACACGGATGTTGGAACGCTGATAGAGCTTGACCTTTTCGCCTAGGTTGGGGGTAACGATGGACGTGCCGAAGCCGATCTTCACAAGATCGACGAGTTCGCCACTGGTGCTGATCATGTCCTCTGCCTGGCGCAGGGAGAGGCCCTTGTCCATGACCATGGTGAGGCCATCCTCCCGCGGCTTGGAGGTGCGCGCGGGGATGTGGCTGAGCTTGAAGTTCATCGGCGGTAAAGTTCCAACAAGTGTACGACCTGTGGCAGATGCAAGGCCTCAGGGTAGTGTGCGAGCAGTTGGTCATGCGCGGCATGGTCGGCCATGAGCGCTTCTTCCAGCTCCAGAAGCGCCTCCTGCGAGCGACCGGCCCGCAGCAGATAGCTCACCAAACGGTACCTGTATCGGGAGTTCAGCTTGTGTACCAACTCACCTTCCTTCAACTTGCGGAGGGCCACGTCAGCACCCTTCACCTCCAGCAACAGATCGGCATGGTCCAGCCACGCATCAAGGCTCTCCGGCTCCATGGCATTGAGCTTGGTGTAGATGGCCAGCGCTTCTTCATACCGTGCCATGCGACCGAGCGTATTGGCCAGGAAGAAGTGAGCATCGCCGTTCTCGGGTGACAGTTGCACGGCCATCTGCAGGTCCTTCACGGCTTCGGCCTGTCGACCTTGCATGTCCTTCACCACGCCCCGTCCGATCCACGCATCCACCCAGTTGGGATCGAGCGCGATGGATTGGTCGTAGTGGACCAGCGCCTGCTCGTAGCGCTCCATCTTCTCGTAGCACTCACCGATGTAGCTGAAGGTCACGGCCTGGGGGCCATCGATCACCAGCGTCTCATTGTAGCACTCAATGGCCTGTTCATAGCTTCCTTGCAGGAGCAGGTTGCGTGCCTTGGCGAAGTAGGCCGAAGTGAAGCGTTCATCAATGGCCAGGCAGAGATCGAGGGCCTCGTTGCTCTCCTCCAGCCGTTCGAGGCGCGAGAGGGCCGCACCCAGGTTATACCAAGCCACGAAGGAGTAGGGGTGCTCGTTGGTGAAGGAGCGGAAGTAGCTCACGGCAGCTTGATGCGCGTCGCGCAGCTCAAAGCAGTAAGCGAGTTCGTAGAGCAGGGCCTCGTTCTCCGGACCGTGCTCCAGTCCACGCTGCAGGCAATCGATCGCCATCTCGATGTCCTCGAGGTTCTCGTACTCAAAGGCCAGGTCGAGGTAGATCTCGTCGCGGCCTTCATCGGCCAGCTCCAGGGCCTTACGGTAGTGCTCCACGGCCCTGCGATAGTTGCGCAGCTGGCTGTGGATGCCGGCCTTGTTCATCAGCACATCCACATTGAAGGGCTCCATGCGGCCAAGGGCATCGAGGATCTCCAAGGCCTTCGTCAGTCGGCCCATGCTCTGATGGACACCTGCTTCGCAGAAGAGCGATCGAGCATCGCTTCATAGCGCTCCACCGCATCGTGTTGTTCGTTGTGACCGGGGAGTGGCAGGGAGCCTTCGTTCATGCAGCAGATGGAAGACCTGTGCGGACCTCGCCACCAAAATTAAGGACTCTGGGCCTGGTGCCGCGCGCACCCTGCCGGGTTATGAACAGGCTCCAGTGCAGTGCCGGTCCGCATGGTTCGCGTTAAGGTCACTGAGCGCCAAGGACTGATGGCACCATGAACAGGCCACTGTGGAAGCAGGACATGTGAACAAGCGGTGTGAACAGAAGGGCCCGATAGCTTTGCCTTTCCGGTCAGTAGCGCGACGCACAACCTGCTCCGGACCTTCCCCATGACCCTGATCCGCAGTATCTCCGGCATC
>JALOLX010000039.1 GCA_025455765.1 Flavobacteriales bacterium
AGTACTCATGCTGCCACCTCGCACCCTCAGGGAACCATGACTGTGCACTGCCTGACCCTGCCACCAGGGCGGCCACTACCCATGCGTTCCTCATTGCTTCACCCAATTAGCCACCAACCGTTCCCCTTCGGCCGTGTACGCCTGCACCACATAGGTGCCCGGGGCCAGTGAAGAAACGTCGATGGGGTTGTAGCTCAAGATGGACATACGTTCGAGCACGGTGCGCCCCAAGGCATCGCGCAGCTCAGCCGACAGCACGGGGCGCCCTGCAATTTCGAGGTGTAGGGCATCACGGCCGGGGTTGGGCCATATGGTAAGCCTCGCATTCGTTCCGGTCCTATCGGGGGATGCCAGTACGAACTCGCACGACCACGGCTCGAACCGGTTGTAATTGATCTGCGCATCTGAGTAACAGCGTAGCAGTCCTTCACCGCCTTCATCCAAAGCCGCATTGCAGATACCATGGGGCGTCAAATAGCTCAAATTCAAACCCATGCGCTCAATGACCGTATCGGCCCACACCGTGTATTCCGCTCCGTTCAGCAGGAAGTGGTGATCCACAGCCAGCCAACGCAGCGAAACTCCATTGATGGACACATGACCAGTGTCCACCACCTGCGCATAGGAGGTACTATCACAGATGATCGGTGCGGGTAGAGGAGGCAGCTGCCAGCGCTCGCCAGGAAGGGCACGCATATCGTATAGCGTATCGTACGCTTGCTGGTGAGGAACCCAGATGCGCACCAAGCCATTGGATTCGTTCACTACGAACCCAACACTCGGCGCTCCGCCACTCACTTGTGACGTACCGGCCAGCCATAAGCGGCTACGCCTTTCCAACTTCTTGGACATCTCTTGCCCCAACAGGGTATCGCCAGCCACCTGCAACTGGGTATAGCCAACGAAAAGCGGTGGAAACCCTTCAGCCCGGCCGTAATGCCACGTTGCACCCTCCGGGAACCAGGACTGAGCGGAGCAAAGCCCAGAAACTGATAAGATCAACAAGAGTAATGGTGTGCGCATCTACTCGGCAATGGATGAACGACAACGGAATGGCAGCCCCAAGAACTCCTACTGTAAATTAAAGATAAGACAGTTCACGGAGCGAAAGCGCTGCCCGGCGAACCGTTCCTTCACACCACCTCCGCTGCCGAATAGCTCGCGACCACTTCATCGAGGATCTCCTCGAGCATGGCCGGCTCGCGCTCTGTGCATAGGCGCAGCCGCACCTCCTTCACGTTGGGCAGGCCCTTGAGGTAGTTGCCGTAGTGCCGGCGCATTTCCACCACACCTTCCCACGGACCCTTCCAGGCCAGGGAGCTGCGCAGGTGCTGACGGGCGGCTTCCACGCGGGCGGCCACAGTGGGCGCAGGTGGCGTGGTACCGGTGGCGATGTAGTGCTTGATCTCGTTGAAGATCCACGGATGCCCGATGCTTGCGCGGCCTATCATCACGCCATCCACGCCATAGCGGTCGCGGTACTCCACAGCCTTTTGCGGCGAATCGATGTCGCCGTTGCCGAAGATGGGGATCTGCATGCGCGGGTTGTTCTTCACCACGCCGATGAGCGTCCAATCCGCCGGGCCCTTGTAGAGTTGGGCACGGGTGCGGCCGTGGATGCTCAGGGCCTGGATGCCCACATCCTGCAGGCGTTCGGCCACCTCCACGATGTTCTTGCTCTTATCGTCCCAGCCCAGGCGGGTCTTCACGGTCACGGGCACCTTCACGGCCTTCACCACCTTCTCGGTGAGGCGCACCATCTTATCCACATCCAAGAGAAGGCAGGCACCGGCGCCCTTGCTCACCACCTTGTGCACGGGGCAGCCGTAGTTGATGTCGATGAGATCGGGACCTACAGCTTCGGCGATGCGGGCCGCCTCTTCCATGGCCTCCTCGCTGCCGCCGAAAAGCTGGATGCCGATGGGGCGCTCCGCCTCGAAGATGTCGAGCTTCTTGAGGCCCTTGGCCGCCTTGCGGATCAATCCTTCGCTGCTGATGAACTCGGTGTACATCAGATCGGCGCCGTGCTGCTTGCAGAGCATGCGGAAGGGCGGATCGCTCACGTCCTCCATGGGGGCGAGCAGGAGCGGGAACTCCGGCAGGTGCAGCGGGCCGATGCGGGGCATGGGAAGGCGCCGCAAAGGTACGGCGCCTGGCACCGAAGGCCTTTTTGCAGACCTCCTCAGAAGTCCTTCAGGTCCGCATCCCCAAGGCGCAACGGCACCGCACGTTGCAATGCAACCATGCGCTCACGGTCCTTGGGGTCATGCGGTTGCAGCTCTTTGAACGGCTTGCCGAAGGCACGCTGCGCAATGACGTCCCGCACGGACACCACGGCGCCTTCAAGCACGTCCTGCACCCGCACATACTGCGCATACTGCGTCAGCGGGGCGGTCTGGATGATCATCTGGGCCTCTGCGGGCGGTTCGACGTAGCTGCCGATCATACGCACCGTGGCGAGGCGTTGCTGCCAAAGCTCCCGAACCGGACCAGGCACTTGGGCGGCGATCTGTTCACGGCAGATCGCTTCGGTGATCGGTCGCATGGTCGGAAGATCTGAGCGCCCTTCCGGGTTGGTGAGGAACTCCACAGCCCGTTCGCGCAGCTCGTCAAGCTCCACCCGTTCATTGCCCAACAACAGCTCGCCAGCAGCATTGATGTGGACCTGGAACACATTCCGCGCAGCGGCTGGTGTTGCAGGAGCATCGGCAACCGGAGGGAGCCTGCGGAGCAGCCCTTGCTCGATGTCCATGGTGGTGGTTACCAAAAAGAAGATCAGGAGCAGGAAAGCGATATCCGCCATGCTACCGGCGTTGATGGCATCCTGGCTGCGGCGTGTGGTTCGTAGGGTATCCATGTTGCCAGAACGATCAGTGGACCGCATGGCATACCCCGGCTCCGGCGAACGGATGGTGCGGGAACAGGAACGGCCACCCGAAGGCGGCCGTTCACAGTTCGAATATCCAGCGATCAGCGCGCCTGCGCCGTGCTGTAATTGATCTTCAGCGCGTTGCTCTTGCGCAGTTCCTGCTTCACCTCGGTGACGATCTTCATGTTCGTCTCCTTATCCACCTTCAGTGAGCGGGTGATCTTGGGGATGAGCACTTCCTCGCGGCGCTCTTCACCGGCCTTCACCCAGCCTGCGATCTCATCGAGCTTGGCGAACTGGTCGTTCAGCTGCATGAGCGGTTCTGAACCGAGGGCTTTGGCCTGGGGCGTACCGATGTAGATGTAATCCACCAGGGCCTTGTCCTCCAGCTTGGTGGTCTCGCTGGCCTCTGGCAGGGTGATCTTCACCAGCAGGTCCACTTCGCGCATCACGGTGGTCACCATGAAGAAGAAGAGAAGCATGAAGATGATGTCGGGCAACGAGGCCGTGCTGATGGCCGGGGTGCCTTTGGAGCTGTTATCCTTGAAGCGTGACATGGTTGCTCAGGATTTTTTGGTCACGTCCACCGGTTCGGCTTCGGACACGCGCTGGGGATAGACCAGACGAACGGCCTTGATCAGGGCCTTGTCCTCGTCCTTCTTTTCATCCAGCTCGGTGTACTTGCGGCCGAACTTCTCCTTGCTCAGTTCGTCGCGCAGTTCGCGGATGCCCGCCTCCAGCTCGTTCTGCACGCGCACGTACATGTCGTAGCTGGTCTTGGAGCCGGTCTGCAGGGAGATCACCGCGTTGGGCGGCAGCTCGGAGAAATCACCCAACAGCTTCACTGCTTCGAGCTTTTCCTCCCACTTCTCCAGCGACTTCTGGTAGGCGTCCTTGGCCTCAGGATCGGTGGCACTGGCCACGTACGACTTGAACTCACCGATCTTCTGCTGGCACTCAGCGGAGGTCACCCGGCGACGTTCGGGCAGGTTGATGTCGTTGCTGGGGTTGGTCATGAATTCCTTGGCCCCGGCGCGCAGGTCCTTGATCTCCATCACCTCTCCTTCCACGAGCAGCATGTCCGCGTCGTTCACGAGCACCTCATACACATCGCGCTTGTTCACCTGCATGTCCACCTCCTCCTCCACTACGGGGGGAAGCAGACGCAGAATGCCAGCGTCGGTGTCCATGGTGGTGGTCACCAGGAAGAAGATCAGGAGCAGGAAAGCGATGTCGGCCATGGAGCCGGCATTGATCTCTTGGATCCCCTGACGCTTGCGTTTCTTCAGCATGGGTTCACTTGATGAGCTTCTTCACCGCACCGTAGAGCGCGGCGCCCACAGCCACCAGCACGGCCAGGCCGGTCATGTTCAGACCAGCACTGATCATTTTGGAGGCACCTGTGGAAAGGTTCCACTGCGGCTTTACGCTACCGTCCGCGAGGAGGTAGGAGATGGCGAACAGGGCGAGGAACGCGCCGATGGGCAGGAGCGTATCCTTGATGTTGCCACCCGAGAAGAGGGACATGACGCCTGATGCCACGGCGAGCAGGATGCCGAGGCCAAAGGCCGCATAGGTCAGGTAGAGACCGGCGTCGATACCGGATTCCTTACCGGACATGATCATTACGAAGAACACCACACCCAGGGCGGCGATGGCCCAGAGCGCGATATTGCCGAGGAGTGCTGAGCTCTTCTGCATCGTCTTAGTGTTTGGCACCGTGCTTGGCGAGCAGGTCCACCAGGCCGATGGAAGCTTCCTCCATCTGGCCGGTGATGCTGTCCACGCGGCTGAGCAGGTAGTTGTAGAAGATCTGCAGGATGATGGCCACGATCAGACCGAACACGGTGGTGAGCAGTGCCACTTTGATACCCGATGCCACGATGGCGGGGCTGATGTTGTTGGCCGCCGCGATCTGGTCGAAGGCGAAGATCATCCCGATCACAGTACCCAAGAAGCCCAACATGGGAGCCAGGGCGATGAACAGGCTGATCCAGGAGAGACCGCGCTCCAGGCGGCCCACTTCCACGCCACCGTAAGCGACGATGCTCTTTTCTGCGATGTCCAGGCCTTCGTTGGCGCGGTCAAGGCCTTGGTAGAAGATACCGGCCACAGGACCGCGGGTGTTGCGGCACACTTCCTTGGCAGCGTTGTACCCACCGCTCTTCAGCGCACCTTCCACGCTGTCCAGCAGCTTGTTGGTGTTGGTGGAGGCCATGTTCAAGTAGATGATGCGCTCGATCACGAAGGCCAGGCCGAGGATCAGGCACAGCAATACCGGGGCCATCCAGATCGGATCACCCTCGATGAAACGGTCCTTGAAGGTCTGGGAGCCTTCCTGGGCAGCTTCATCGGCCACCACTTCAGTGGAAGCAGCTGCGGGGGCATCCTGTGCCATCACCGAAGTGGAGAGCAGGCTGATGCTCATCAGACCTGCCATGCAGAGGGACAAGAACTTGCGTACCATGGTTGGGATCGTTAGCGGAGTGAGGGTTGTTGACGGTTCTGGTTCGTTCAGGTTCGCATTCACAGCAGAGCGAAGTGGCGGAGAGAGAGGGATTCGAACCCCCGATACCCTTTGACAGGTATACGCACTTTCCAGGCGCGCGCCTTCGACCACTCGGCCATCTCTCCGTTCGTTTTCTCTGCTGGCCGGAGGGTGCGTTCCCCGCCGACGGGCGGCCAAATTACAAAAAGGTCCATCGCTAGCATCGCTAAGCCGGAAGCGGTCGGGGTTGAACAGCCAGCGGCATGTTAAGCCAACGTGAACTCCCCCCGGATCGGTACCGCCAGGGCCTGCTCCACCGCTGCCGTTCCTCGTTCGCTGCCCAGCAGGTACATCAGCTTGGCCACGGCGGCTTCCACAGTGATGTCCGCCCCCCCCACCACGCCCATGGCCTGCATGGCCTGGCTGGTCACGTACCGCCCCTGCTCCACACGCCCCCCCACGCACTGCGTCACGTTCAATAGGATGACCCCCCGCTCCCGCGCCTCCCGCAAGGCACCCAGGAAGGCATCCCCTGTGGGGCCGTTGCCGCTGCCGAAGGTGGTGAGGATGGCCGCGCGTAATCCCGGCGCCGACAAGGCGTGGCGCACCCAGTCCGCCTGGATGCCGGGGAACAAGCGGATCACTGCAATGCGGTCATCCAGCCGGTCATGCACCGTTAGCGGCCCGGTGGTGTAGGGGCCAATGGCCGCCTCGTTGTAGCGAAGATGGACACCCGCTTCGGCCAGCACGGGCCAATTGGGCGAGCGGAAGGCCTCGAAGCGTTCGGCATGCACCTTCACCGTGCGGTTGCCCCGCATTAACTGGTACTCGAAGTACACGGCCACTTCGGGCACCATCGGCTGGCCCTGTGCATTGCGGGCCGCAGCGATCTCAATGGCCGTGATCAGGTTCTCCTTCGCATCGGTGCGGATGGTGCCGATGGGCAATTGGGAGCCTGTGAGGATCACCGGCTTGCTCAGGCCTTCCAATAAGAAGCTGAGCGCACTGGCGGTGTAGGCCATGGTATCACTGCCGTGCAACACCACGAAGCCATCGTGTGCGGCGTACCGATCGCCGATGATCCGGGCGATGCGCACCCAATCGCCCGGCTGCATATCGCTGCTATCGATGGGCCGCTCAAAGGCCACTGAATGCAGGTCCACCGCAAAACGCTTGAGCTCGGGCACCTGCTCTTCCAAATGGGCCAGGTCCATGGGACGCAGGGCACCGGACGGGTCGGCCCACATGCCGATGGTGCCACCGGTGTAGATCAGCAGGACGGAGGGTCGTTGGCTCATCGGCGGAAGAGGGCGTGTGCGTTGGAGGTGGTCACCTCGGCGATGTGTTGCACGGTCGTGCCGCAAGCCAGGGCGAGCCGTTCGGCGATGTGCGGGATGTAAGCGCTCTCATTGCGCTTGCCACGGAAGGGCACCGGTGCCAGGTAAGGCGCATCGGTCTCCAGCACGCAATGTGCGGGGCCCACCTGCTGCATGGTCTCGAAAAGCCCCCCCTTGGGATACGTCACCACACCGCCAATGCCCAGGTAGAAGTCGCCCAGCGCGATGATGCGCTGCGCTTCTTCCGGCGTTCCGGTGAAGCAGTGGAACACACCCCGAAGCCCTGCACTGTTCTCCTCTTCTACGATGGCGATGGTCTCAGCGAAGCTGTTGCGGCAATGGATGGCGATGGGCAGATCGAGCACTTTGGCCAGACGCACCTGTCGGCGGAAGGCCTCCTGCTGCTGCGCCAGGTAGGTCTTATCCCAATAGAGGTCGATACCGATCTCGCCCACGGCACAGTAACGGCCGGTCCGCAGCAGCTCTTCCACCTGCGCCAGGGCCTCCTCATTCTCTTCACCGATGGAACAGGGATGGATGCCCATCATGGCGAAGCAATGCTGCGGATGGGCTTCGGCAAGTGCATCCATGGCCGCGATGCTCTCCGCGTCCACATTGGGCAGGAACAGCTTCGTCACCCCTGCAGCGAAGGCGCGTTGCAGCATGTCGGCGCGGTCGGCGTCGAACTGCGGATGGTAGAGGTGGGCGTGGGTATCGACGAACATGTGTGGCCTGCAAAGGTGGCGAAGCGGGGCGGCATGCGCACAGCGGCGGGGTTACCTTTGTACGCGTATGAAGATCCTCGTCCTGCGCTTCTCGTCCATCGGCGACATCGTGCTCACCACGCCGGTGCTTCGCGCCTTGCACGAGCAGCTACCGGGAGCCGAGGTGCACGTGGCCACCAAGTCCGCCTTCGCCGATCTGTTGCGCTACGACCCGCATGTACATCAGGTGCACGAACTGGGGGAAGACCTTGGCGCGCTCATTACCACGTTGCGCACCGAACGCTTCGACCACGTGGTGGACCTGCACCACAACCTGCGCACCGCACGGGTGAAGCGGGCCTTGGGCGTTCCAGCGCACAGCTTCCCCAAGCTGAACCTGCAGAAGTGGTTGCTGGTGAACTTCGGCATCAACAAGCTTCCCGACCAGCACATCGTGGACCGCTACTTTGAAGCCGCAGCACCCTTGGGCGTACGGAACGATGGTCGGGGCTTGGAGCTGTTCATCCCTGCGGACCGTGCGGTTCCACGAACGGCGTTGCCCGAAGCACATCAGAGCGGCTATGTGGCCCTGGCGGTGGGCGCGGCCCATGGTACCAAGCGCCTGCCTGAGCGCCGTATGGTGGAACTGGCCGGCATGGTGCGCGGGCCGCTGGTGATCATCGGTGGTGAAGAGGACCGCGCGGTGGGCCGCAGCATTGCGGATGCCGTGGGGGGCCGCGTATTCGATGCCACAGGCCGCTATGACCTGTTGGGGAGCGCATCCCTCATTGCCGGTGCCCGCGCCGTGATCGCGCATGACAGCGGAGCCATGCACATCGCCTGCGCCTTCAAGCGTCCAGTGGTCAGCATCTGGGGAAGCACGGTGCCGGACTTCGGCATGGGACCTTACCAGCCCGGGCATACCGCGCAGGTGTTCATCAGCGAGGTCAGCGGTCTTTCCTGCCGCCCCTGTTCCAAGATCGGTCACGACCGTTGCCCAAAGGGACACTTCCACTGCATGGAGCAACAAGACCTTCAACGCATCGCAGCACACCTCAATACATGAGCTGGGACATCTACATCCAAGACCTTCCGGACGTGCCGTCCATGCGGGATGTTCCCGCGGACCATCGGCCAAAGCCCATCGGTCAACGCGAGGACATCATCGCCAAGATCAAGGAGGCCGTACCCTTCGTTCAGCAGCAGGACCGCGACTGGCTCTTCATCCGCCAGCCGGGCATGGACCTGAGCCTTCAACTGCATATGGAAGGGCCCGATACGGTGCGCTACATCGTGGCCCATGTGCATGGCGGTGACCAGAGCGCCGTGTGCGTAGCGGCCATTCTCCGGGTGCTGGGACTGCGTGCGCACGACACGGAGACCGGCGAACTCTTCGACGGCTATAGCCTGGACGAAAGCTTGTAGCGCACCCCTCCGAGGCGCTCAGGAGCGCAATTCGGAAGTGAGGCCGGCAGTGGACCGCATCTGCACAAAGAGGGCGGCATGGGCCAGCATCACCAGCGGGACCAATAGCGAAGGCAGCCACACGTACGGTGCCTGCAACAGCGCAAAGGTGCCCGAAGGCGCCTGGAAGAGCTGCACGGGCGAAGGGCCGCTGAGCAAGC
Source organism: Flavobacteriales bacterium (assembly GCA_025455765.1). Taxonomy (GTDB): domain Bacteria; phylum Bacteroidota; class Bacteroidia; order Flavobacteriales_F; family PHOS-HE28; genus PHOS-HE28. The sequence goes on from JALOLX010000039.1 coordinate 9,024, forward strand.
CATGAACGAACACGTTCAGCACCAACAGGAGGCCGATGATGTTCCACCGCAACGACCACCGCACTGGCAGCTGACCGGTCACCCGCCAACGCCAGAGCAGCAGCGCGGCACCCAACCCGCTGAGCACATCCCAATTGCGACCGGACCAGGTCAGTTCCACCGG
>JALOLX010000040.1 GCA_025455765.1 Flavobacteriales bacterium
GCTATTCCAGCAGCGCGGCTTCGACCCTGCACACCTGTGGCCTCGTTATCGTGGGAACAGTCACTTCCATGCGAAGCGCAGACCAGAGGAGTTCAATGACCTTTTGATGATGGCATTCTTGGATCATGCGAAGGCTTTCCCGACCAGGCGCGATGCTGCGGTGCTCCGTGCGTTGCGCCGTGAGGGCTTTGCACGCACCGGTTGGGAGCGTTCCCGGCTGGATACGGTGATCGATGAACTGAACGAACGCACGCGCTAGGCCGTGCCTTGTCGTTGGTTACGTTCTTTCCCCATTGGTCGCACAAGGGGGCGGATCATTACAGGGGGCGTTCTGGATCACCGCTCGACCACCCTTGCCGGCCGACCCCCTACCGCTCCCAAGGACCGCCTCGCGTAACGTTCACGAACGTGCGCCCATCGAAGCGGAACAGGCCCCCACTGAACCCGAACCATTGCGTGCCCTTCCGATCCTCCAGAAAGGCCTGGATGCCGAAGTTCTGCGCGCGGTCCGGTCGGTCGGTCCGGTCGAACAAGGTGAAGGAGTTGCCACTGGCCCCTTGTGCGGTCGACGCATCGAGCCGATAGGCGCCCACACCCACTGCGGCCACCCAGATGTACCCCGCGCGGTCCCGGTACACGTTGTACACATCGCCCCCGGTCAAGCCCTGCACATCGGGGAACTGCGTCATGCTCCTGACATCGGCCCGTGGCGCAGCCGAAGGATCATACCGGGCCACACCACCCTCACGCTTGGGCGGGAAGTCCGATGTGATGCACCCGAACCAGATGTGGCCTTGGGGATCCTCCACGATGCTCGCCACGTTGTTGCTGCACAGGCCGTCCGTCTGGGTGAAGTGTGTGAACGCAGTACCGCCGGTTCCCAGCGCGGCCGAAGGATCGTAGCGGCATGCACCGTACCCATCGCGCCCGAACCAGATGTTCCCCTTGCTGTCCTCCATGATCTCCCACACCTTGCCGGCCACCCACTTGTGCGAAGGCGCAATGATCCTCGGTGTGGGAATGGCGAAGGGTTGGAAGCGTGTGCCATCGAAGCGGAAGGCGCCATCGTTGGTGCCCGCCCACAAGGTCCACTTGCGGTCCACCAGCAGCACGCAACCTGCCCCATGCAAGCCCTCGGCGGTCTTGTACGCAGTGAAGGTCCTTCCATCGAAGCGGGTGGCGCCATCATGCGAACCGATCCAGATGTGGCCCTGCGTATCCTCCACGATGCTGGAGGCCACCATATCGGCCAGCCCATCCGCCGTGGTGAAGTAGCGAAGGCGATCTCCCGGAGCCACGGCCGGATCAGTGCTGTAGCGCACCACACCATCGCCCACCGTGCCGAACCACAGGTCGCCCCGGCTGTCCTCCAAGGCCGCCACGATGTAGTCGGAGATCTGCGCAGTGTCCACCGCTGCTTGCACTACGGGCGCAGGTGCATCGGTGGCAGCCGGTACCTGTGCGTTGCAGGAGGCCATGAACACCAACGACGAAAGGAGCGATGGAAGGATAATGGAGCGCCAATGGAGCATGCGAACCGGGCTATTCCGGACAAGGTAGTGGCGCTGTAGGCGCTTGGAATGACCAGGGGGCACAAGGATCGTTAAGCGGGCATTGCGCAAGCGAAAACACAGACCCTCTGCCGCATGCCGAATGAGCAGAACGGACGGACGCGGTGGTGTTGAGGGGGGTGCGGGTGAGCCGACCACCAGTCAAGTTCGATCGATAGATGCGATATCAACCGGACACTTCACAAACGCGCCATTGCTCGCGATCATCCGCAAAGCGGTTGTCAGGTCGGGTAGCAGGAAGGTCTCTGTCTGGTTGCCGTAGATCTCTTTGACAAGCTCTTCACGGTCGTAGTTCCGAAAGACGGCAAGGGGCTGGCCGTTCTCCAGCACCGCAAGGTCGATGGCCGTCCAGTCGGTATCCATGATCTCGTGATAGGTGAATTGCAGGGTGACCATGGGGTGGCGAGGGCAGTTGTTGCGTGTGACGGGAATGTTGGCAATAGGCTTGTTGCAACGTAAGGCCAAGAGCGCAGGAACGGTGATCCACTGTGCGGGGAAGTTGTTGACAGGTGCCGACCACGGATCGCCACGAGGTGTTGGGAAACGAATACCATCTGTCCAACACAAAGTTCTTTCCAGCGATAGCGGCTCGCTTCGTTCCTTTGAAGGACCGATCATAGACCCCATGTGATCGCTAGATCACGTCCGTGTATAACGAACAACTCACCCTCCTCGATCAGAGCGAGCTCCTGGAACTCGTTCCAGCTATGCCGCCCATTGAGGACGGCGACAACCACGGGGCTGTCTTCACCAAGGAGTGGGTGGTGGACCTGATGCTCGACCTCAGCGGCTACCGCACTGAGCAAGACCTGTCCCGGATGCGCCTATTGGAGCCCTCCTGTGGCAATGGGGCCTTCCTCCAGCGCATTGTGATGCGTATGTCCGTTTCGTTGCGCATTCATGGTCGTGCCTTGACCGATGCCCGCGACGCCATCCGCGCCTATGACCTGCAAGGTCGTAATGTGCAAGCCGCACGGGAGCGGATCGCCGTGCTGCTGGTGGCCGAAGGCTGGACCAACGTGGATGAGATCGTCGCGCATTGGATCCGTCATGCCGACTACCTGCTCGCTGCGGATGGTGCCGACTTCGACCTCGTGATCGGCAACCCGCCGTACATACGGGCTCAGGAGATCCCCGAAGAGCGCCGGGAACGGTACATGCGCTTGTGGAGCACCATGACGATGGGCACCGACATCTTCGTCGGCTTCATCGAGAAGGGTTTGCGCTCCTTGAAGCCCGGTGGCCGCCTCTGCTTCATCGTGGCCGACCGCTGGCAGCACAACGCCTACGGACGCAAACTGCGCAAGCTCATCAGCGAACGCTACGCAGTGGACGCCATGTTCGAGATGCACGGCGTGGATGCATTCGCGGCACCCGTCTCTGCTTATCCGGCCATCACCTTGATCCGGAACGGGAACCAGGGACCCGTGCTCTACGCTTCGGCGCAGGCTTCGCTGGATACGCACGGTGGTGAGCGCTTGAAGGATTGGTTCATACTGGAGACGCCAGGCGCGGTCTCCGATCCGATGTTCTCCGCTTGTGTGCTGCCCGACTGGTTCCGCACGGAGGAGATCTGGCCGAGCGGTTCTCCGGAAGTGCTGGCCTTCCTAGAGGACATGGCTGAACGCTTCCAGCCCTTGGAGGATACGGCCACGGGCACCAAGGTCGGCATCGGCATCGCCACCGGTGCGGATGACGTATTCATCACCGATGATGCGCACGGCGTGGAACCTGATCGGCTCATGCCCTTGCTCACGTCGGCGGACATCACCACCGGCCACGTGCAATGGCAGGGCGAATACCTCGTGAGCCCTTGGGATGAAGAAGGCCAGTTGGTGGACCTGATGGCCTACCCCAAGCTCAAGGCCTACTTCCAGCAGCATGCCGCTGTGCTCAAGAAGCGCCACGTCGCCCAGAAGCAGCAGCACCGCTGGTACGCCACCATCGATAAGGTACACCGTGGCCTGCGCGAACGGCCCAAGCTGGTGTTGCAGGACATGAGCAGCACCATCTCGCCCGTGCTCGATACGCAGCACTACCCGCACCACAACCTGTATTGGATCACCAGCACCGGTTGGGACCTTGAAGTGCTCGGCGGCCTGCTGCTCTCCGAAGTGGCCGAGCTGTTCGTGCGGGCCTATGGGGTGAAGATGCGCAACGGCACCATGCGCTTCCAGTCGCAATACCTGCGCATGATCCGCGTACCTGCGCCCGGCAGCCTGAACGATGACCTGCGCAACGCGCTCAGGCAAGCCTTCCGCGACCGCGACAGGGCGGGTGCTACACGGGCGGCACTCCTGGCGTATGGACTGAACGCACTGCCCCGCTTCAAGTGATGAAGAAGGATCCGCGCAAGGAAGTGCTCGCGCTGTGGAAGCTCCGCAGCAAGGCCGAGAAGAAGGCCCGCGAAGGAGGCAATAAGGACCTGGGCCTGCGCGCCGGTGTCACCTCGGGCCGTCATCTGGATCCGCTCTCCGAACTGGTCCGTGGCATCTTCATCGATGCTGGCATGCCGCCCGAGAGCGTACACTGCGGCGGCCGCAACCTGGAGGTACCTGGCTTCTACCGTCCGCAGAAGAAGTGGGACGTGGTGGTGGTCCACCAAGGCGTGCTGGTGGCGGCCGTGGAGTTCAAGAGCATCCTGGGCAGCTACGGCAACAACATGAACAACCGCACCGAGGAATCCCTCGGCAACGCTACGGACCTCTTGGAAGCGGCGGAGCAGGGGTTGATCGGTACACGCCCGCCCTGGCTGGGCTTCGTGTTCTTCATGCAGGATGACGACAAATCGCGCGGCGGTGGCAAGAGCCTCAAACAGCCGCACTTTCCCATTGACGAGGCCTTCGTGGGCGCCACCTACCAGCAGCGCGCGGCCATCTGGTTGCGCCGTTTGCTCATGAAGCGTCTCTACAACGCCGCGTGGTATGCCGTGGTGAACCCCAGACAAGGTGTGAACGGCGTGCGCGAACCCGAACCCGATCTGAGCTGGGCGAAGTTCGAGGCGGCGATACGGGGGAGGGTTGGGGAGGTGTTGGCGTGAGGTCTTTTGGGCGTTCCGGCTCGAAGACTCGCCGTCGGGCTCTTCCCTTCAAGTCCTCGCGCGGATTACCGCACTCCGGGCTTTCCGGTGCGATCCCTAACGCGAAAAGCGGCTCAGGTGAAGCGGTCTTGAAATTTAACGCTCTGCCTCCTGCGCCTTGTTCGCTTTCAACATAAGTTCAGTCATCGCCATCGCTTGCTTCAACTGAAGCTGAGCAACCCTAACGCGTTCATGGTCACGTTCAATTTCAATCGCGCCGTCATCACTGGTTGAGGCTTCTTCGTTCTGCTGGCCCTTCAACTGGATGATTGCATGATAGCCGATCCAGACTTTGTAGTTGGTCGTGAAGAGCTTCATCTTACTCTCACTCTGAAGTTTGAGCCGCCCTACCAATTGAGCGAAGGGTGCGAAGACAGTGGAGTAGTACACGATGATTTTGCCCTGTGTCTTGAGCGCTTTATAGGCCACCGCGTTTTTGTCTTTGAATTCCTCTTCGTCCCATAGTGAATCCCATTCTGGATCATCAGGATTAACCGGGAGCACTTCAAACGGCGGGATCTTACCCTTGCCCTGCTGAGCTGGTTGGGCTTTCGGGGCGATGAGGGCAAAGTCAATCGAATCGGTAAGTTGTGATCCGTCCAGCCGTGTCAAGGTGACGACGACTTTACCGGATTGCCCAGCTATTGATCCTTGCTTGGCCTTAAGCCGCCATCGCGCTCGACCACCGCTGAGCGGCTTGACCGAAGCTACATCGAGCACATCAGGCTCGAAACGAACTCGCAATTGCGAATGCATTCGGGCATCAGCGTCCGTGTGGACCAGCACAGATACCGTACTGTTCAGTTCAAGCTCGAACGCATCCTCCGGGTAAACGATTTTCACGAATGACACTTCCGGAAACGGCAATGTGGGAAGTGGTTCTTGCGGCGGTTTGGGTGGTCGTGGAGTATGGGGTCTCACCTTCTTCTCGTCAGCGCCAGGCGTGTCCGTTTCGGCCTTATCCGTCGATTCGTAGCCAGCCTCCTTCAACAACGCCGAGATTTGCTTTTGTACTTCGTCCTCCGTCTCCTGCGAGGTCCGTTGTGTCACGGCCTCTTCTAGTTGCTTCTCCAATCGTTCAAGGACCTCGTCCTCGGAGATCATGCGGGTGATCTCTTGAAGGATGCTCTTCACCACTGGGCCATCCTCGACAAGGCCTTCTCGTGTCGAGGTGAACAAGCCCTTGCGAACATCCTTCCCAACACGCGACGCGTCAACATGCACTATCGTGTGTCGCGCAACCATGGATCGGTTCGCTTGCTTGAAAATGTAGTTCCCGATATCACCCTGGTTCTGTCCGTTGAAGGTGAACACGATCGGGTGTCGCTTCTGAACGAACAGGGCATTGGAGTCGGGTCGAAGGTGATAGGTTTCCTTCTTCTTCTCATAGTTGAAAATGACCCAGTATTCAACGCCCACACAAGGTATCGGGCTACCCGCTGGCGTCACCCACTCCATGGAGCGGTAGTGCTGTAGTTGGGTGCGTGAGTTTTCGTCGGCCGCTTCTGGTGCCTTGGCATAGTCCATCAAGCGGTTGCGGCTCCCACGAACAAGCTCCTCGCGCGCCGACGTGCTATCCCGATTGTCCACAATGCGGAACGGGAAGAGCGGATCGAACATGGAGTAATGCAGGAAGTGATAGAGGTTGCCCGGTTGGGGTGCGAGCTTGCCGGCTGTGTTCGATAGCTGGAACCCATAGTGGCGAACAAGCGTGCCCGTGTTCAGGCTGTACTCCCGTTTGAGCGAATCCGATGTCTTGATTACCAGAGGCGCTGCATCGTCCGACGTAAGAACGGTAGCGTTACCGGTCGCATCCGTACATGCAAGGAAGGCGTAGCAGTCCTCTTTGTAGTCATCGCCTAAGCGCACATTGCGGACAAGGGTGAAGCCGATTTGCCCTGGGTTAGATCCGGAACGAGAAACGATGAGCACATAATCGCAGAAACGCAGCGTGGAGGCCCCACCTTGGCCATACGCACCGGCCAAGTATTTTTTCGTGATCTTGTTACCGCGTTGAAGAGACAGGATGGTCTTAGGAAAGTCACCAGGCGTAATCCCTATGCCCGAATCAAGGATGTCCACCGTTGGCGTGTCCGGTAGATCGTTCGGTTGGAGCAACACATGAATCCGCCGATCGTATTTATCACGGGTGTAGTCCCATTGATGGAGGCCAGTATCAGGTCCAGTCGCCGGTCGGCCGAACCAAGTTGACATGGCATCCTGTGGAGAGCTTGGCTTCGGTAGTGGTGCAGAAGAAGCGCGTGCGTCGATCAATGCGTCGATCGCGTTCGTGATCCGTTCGGTCAAGCTTCGACCCGACTTTGACCCAAAGCCGATTGAGCCCATGTTGAAAGCGTTTCCATCATAGGGCTCCCAAAAGAATTGCGATGTGCCGAATGGGCTGCGGATGCCCTTTTCCGGATGGTCGCCTAATTCAGTGAGAATGGCCAAAATCTCACTTGATCGCGTCGCGTCAAGAAGTCGTTTGAGAAGAACACTTTGGTCTGGCATGCTATACGGGTCTGTGGATTAACATGACTTCACGGCCATTCGCCGGGGATGAACCGGTGTTGTTGTACCAACGACGGTTCGGGACATTGCGCCAAACGCGCTGCGCACGGCCAATGGAATCACGTTCAGTGACTTCTTCATAGCCTGCTTCCTCCATCATTTCCAAGTAACGGGGCAGATGCGCCCTAGGATTCGAGAAGCCGACCAACTGCACGAGTGTGCCTGATGGGTCGAGCATGGACTTCATCGTGGAGTAAACATCAAGCGCCTCCTCGAAGTATTTCGAACGCGTGTGCGTCCGGTAGTCGCCGAAGGTGTAATACGGTGCGCCCATCCCGTCCATCGAATTGATTAGCCAAAACGGTGCGCGGGTTCTTCTTCGGCTGTTGATTTGCCACTGGTGGTACACGATATGGGTTCCGGCATAAGGTGGAGAGGTGATGATCAACTTGGCCTTGGCAAGTGGCCTTTTGGCCATCAACAATTTGGCCGGTAAATCCTGTGCAGCGCTCAAGTGAATCTGTGCAACTGGACGCACCCCGAACCGTGCTGCGCTGGTATCGCATTGCTGGGTGAAGGCCAATGAGCCAGCGAACACAGCATGCGCGTCCTCAATAAGTCGCTTTCGGATCACTCGCCCAGTTGGCGTTTCCTTCCGACAGTCGAGGGCCCATTGGCTCGTCTTCAGAAGTGTGGACCGGACGAAAAATTCCACATCCGGGTCGCCACTCTTTTCGGTCAAGGTCAATATCGGAGCTACCAGGCGTAGAAAGCCTTTCGGCACATTGTTCAAGTAGCCATCCCTGAGGTAATGCTTGGGTATCGCAACACCACTGTTGGTTTGCTCTTCTCTTGCGCCAAAGAGGCCTAACGCCTCTTCAAAGGTCTCCTCCGAGAATCTGGTTACCTTGGCTTTCGATGAGAATACGGCGATTGGATTGATGTCGCAACCCAGAAAGTTCCGACCGGTCGACAAAGCCTCAACGGCTGAGGTACCTCCGCCGAGGAAAGGATCGACCACAAGATCGCCTGGCTGGCTCAGACTTGTGATGATCTCGCGCACGAACCTTGGACTGAAGCGTGCCGGATAACGATAGAGGTTATGACTCAGCCCGGTGACAAGATGCTTCGAGTTAAGGATGCGTGATACTTTAAGTGCGTCTATCATATGCTGCGCTCATGTGGTTTTATTCACGCAATGTTAGCTCCACATAGAGTTCTACACCGCTTCGGATTATCAACAGAAACTTGTTGGCGCGAACTTGAATCGCTCTGCCTCGCGTGAGCGGGCCCAGCGGCAGACCGGCGCCGGAAGGGCCTAGCAGCCACGAGCAGTGAGGAGGCGACCGAAGGAAGCCCCCGCAGCGCCGTGGATCCTGGCCCTGACAAGTCCGGCTACAGCGGAGCACGCGACCCCGCCTTGCATTTGAAGGTGGGGGCACGCTCATCCATAGATCCCGCCCAGGATCGCCAGGGCTTCAGCCTTCCCCCTTCCCGTCCCTCTGGTGTTCCAAGTCAACCACCGTGCGGCGGACCAACGCCCGTTCTTCTCCCCCCCCCTCACCGCCGCTTCTTCCCCTTCTTGCCCCCCGCCGTGCCCCCGCTTTTGCCCTTGGCGCTGGCCTTGGACTTCGGGGGTAGACGGAAGCCCTTCTTGGGTGCGGCGCCCTTGGGGGCGCGGCGCTCGAACTTGCCGCTGGTGGTGACGCCGCCGCCCTCTTCCAGCGCGAACTCCACGGTGCGGCGGTCCATGTCCACGGCTTTGATCACCACACGCAGCTCGTCGCCCAGGCGAAGGCGGCGGCCGGTACGGTGGCCCACCACGGTGTAGCGCTCCTGATCGAAGCGGTACACATCGCCCGGCAGGTCGCGCAGGCCGATCATGCCTTCGCACTTGTTCTCCACCAGCTCCACGTACACGCCCCAGTTGGTGAGGCCGCTGATGATGCCATCGAAGGCCTGGCCGATGCGGTCGCGCAGGTATTCGGCCTGCTTGTACTTGATGCTGGCACGCTCGGCATCGGC
>JALOLX010000348.1 GCA_025455765.1 Flavobacteriales bacterium
TTCGTTGATGAGCGCAAGTGCCTTGTCCGCGCGGCCCTTCTTCTTGCTTCCTCCGCTCACCAGGTGGTCGATCACCATCTTGGCCTCCTTCTTCAGCGCGCGGCTCTGGCTGCGCAGGGCGGTGGGCTCTTCGTCCAGGTGGATGCCGCGCTTCCACAAGCCCGGGAACTCAGGATGGAAGAGGTCCACTTGATAGCTGGCCTCCAGGATGGCCTCAGGGCCGTTGGACGTGCCGCCGCCGTAGCTCGTGGTCACTTCCCAGGGCACAGGAATGAGCACGATGTCGCTCTCTTCGGCCGTAAAGGGCAGTCCGTAGATGCCCGCATCGGCAGCAGCGGGTCCGTTGGCGTCGAAGGCGGCGATCTTTTCAGCTTTGGTCATGGCAGGTGGCTTGCTGCCCCAACAGCGGGTCCGTTGGCGTCGAAGGCGGCGATCTTTTCAGCTTTGGTCATGGCAGGTGGCTTGCTGCGCGCGAAGGTAGGGGATGGGGGTGGGAAGCTTATCGGCAGCGCTCCCCCTCACGCAGTACTTGACAGCTATGACATGCCGCATTACACGAGGTGTGCGTCCCCGCCTTCCGGGCTGATGTGGCCAACCTGTTGTTCGGTAAGGGTTTGGGAAATTCCCGAACGGAGTAATCTTTGCCTAACATTCTGCGAACCACATGAAGGAGAAGCCGGCACCGTTCTACGATGAGTTCTATGCTCGTTCTGATGCCTATCGATGGCATTACTCAGATACGCTGTATTTTCCGCTTTGGGTGCAGATGGAGTTCCTGCTTCGCCCCCACAAAAGATCAAAGATCCTTGATATTGGTTGTGGGTCGGGTCAGTTCGGTCACTATCTACAGGATAAGGGTTATCCAGATTACCGTGGGATCGATTTCAGCAAGCAGGCCATTGATATGGCTCGTTCGGTTTGCAAGTTCCCATTTGAGGTGGCCGATGCCCTGACGCCCGAGGTGCTTGATTCTCCCTATGATGTGGTGGTGAGCATGGAAGTGCTTGAACACATTACACGCGATCTGGACTTGGTGAAAGGCATACGGCCCGGTACTATCTGTTTCTTCACGGTCCCTGATCATGACAGTGTTGCACATGTGCGCTTCTTCAAAAGTGACCGTTCGGTGAGGAGAAGATATTACGAGTTCCTGGATATCAAGCAGACCGGTTTCATCAACCGGATCTACTATATCCATGGGGTCCGCACGGAATTCCAACCAACACGTATGCAGCGGTTGCTGCGAACGCGTGATCGGGTCACCGTGCGTCGATTTCTGTCTTTCATCAAACAAAGCATATTAGAGCGTATCTGTCAACGATAGTAGAGGTTGGCTCGGAGCTGGGGCTTGGTGTGCTGTCAACGATGCTCCGCCACCCGAGCCAGGTTGTTGATCTGGTCCCTCGAGCAGCAACAGAGGTTCTTCCTATTCGTCCACAAACGTGAGCGTCAGCTGGCCTGTTGGAGCAGGCTGAATACGGCCGCAACACGATCAATTCCAGCACAATACTTGGGTGGCCGGGGTGGCTTCACGCCTGTTTTCCGTTGCGGCGGATAGCATAACGGCCGCACCCAGTTTCAACGCACACCAACCGTGTGCTCACGGTGTCCGTAACGGCCAACTTCACCTACGCGAGGCCGGGCAGTATAACCTCCATGCCTACATCCTGGAAAATGCCGAGCTCGGTGCACAGTCCAATTGCGGTGCAGGCCACAATTATGTGCATAACCAGGTGGTGCGCGAAGTGCTGGGCGGCAATAGGGGGACCGCCGGTGTCATCTCCTCGAACCCGATAGTCGACACACCGTACTCGCACACTTATACCCTTGCGCTTACCGCAAGTTGGAACGCCTCCAACCTGCAGGTGATGGCCTACATCACGCGCAGCGAGGTCGGTGGCGCGCTTTCGTTGAACGCCACCAATGTATCCATGTTTCCGGTGGGCATCGAGGAGAAAAACGCCCTTCAGGCTTCCCTCCATGTGTTCCCCAACCCCTTCAATGACGCACTGCAAGTGGAGCTTGCTGCGGATGCCTCCCCGTCCTTCGTGGAGACCAACAGCCTGGATAGCCGCGTGCTGGCGCAGTTGGCGCGCGTGTTCGTAGCTGAACCCCTGCGGTTCTTTGGATCGGGCAGCCTGACGGCCGGTACCTAAGTGTTGCGCGGGCATCGGGGTGGCCTGTTAGCCAACTTCTGCCTGGAGAAAGAGGACTAAGGCGATCCGATATGGGACCCTGCAGGACGCAGCGAGCGATCGTTGCGCCCTTTCCAATCTGGGTTCGATGATGATCAAAGCGAAAAGGCGACGTCCCGCATGTTTTCGTTCTATTCGGCGCCCCCGTTTCCGTCTTCCGCACAGCGGTAAGGTCAGGTCATTTGTACATTCCCAACGGCCCCGGCAAATGATCGATCTGCGCAACGCTCATCCATCGAACGATGCCGCCCCGCGACCCACCAGCTGGCGGGGACGCAGGGCGTCTGTCGGCCGGTCGCATCCCTCGTTGCGGCGGCCTTTGCGGAGCGGCAGTTCGTTCAGCTCAACGGGGATAGCAGGTCGAGCAGGTCGGGTAGGGCAGAGGTCACACGAACCTCGCGTTGCACGGTGGGGGTGCTGGTCGGTGCAGCGGGCTCCTCAGGTGCTTCTGCGGGAGGAGGCACATTGTCCTCTTGTTGTCCGCGCTTTTCC
>JALOLX010000349.1 GCA_025455765.1 Flavobacteriales bacterium
TGTCGGTGCTGTGCTGCCCGCCGGGGTGGAATTGGCCTATGATGGCCTGGTGGTGGAGGCGGCCTACTGAAGGAGCATTCTGCGGCTTCGGAAGCCCTCTGCGGTCGGATAGCGGACCACCACCAAGCGAGGACCCGCATGGGGCATGGCCGCGAACAGTGTGTGCGCGCGTACTTCGCGGATCAATCGGCCATCCAGCTCCCATAGCTGGAGGATGGCTTGATCATCCCATGGCCACTGGTCCTCCTCACGCTCCTCTGCCACAGCGGTGTTGAGCGTTTCGAACAGCAGGTCGAAGATCTCGCCGTCGCTCAATCCGCGATCGTAGATGCGTACATCATCGATCCAGCCGGAGAACGGTGCGGAGCCGCTCGGTGTGGCGCCGATGCTGGCCGGCGACTGCGGATGGAAGCCTTGCGTACCGCTCGCGTTGGTGGACGCCATCAGCGCGCCGTTCACATGGATGCGTAGCTGTGTACCGGTGTACGAGGCCACCACATGGTACCACACCCCGGAGAAGAGCGTGCCGGGCGGGCTCATCAGCTCGGTGGTGGTGCCCCCGGTGCGCAAGCGGAAGCGCAGGGCCGTGGCATTGACGAAGGCGAGCGACCAGATATGGTCCGAAGCACTCGTCCCCACCGCCTTGTACGCCAGCGTACGCTCCATGCCGGTCACGAAGTCGGGCTTCACCCACAGGGAAAGGCTGAACCCCGGGCCACCACTGGTGATGTCGCATGGACCCAGCAGGATACGGTCGTTCACTCCGTCGAAGCGCGCAGCACCTTGATGGTGGCCATCCTCCGGAGCCCAGACCACGCCGCCCTGCAGCGATCCATCCTGGCCTCCTTGGATATCGGCCGCCACTGTGCCGCTCGTTTCATCCAACGGCCAATGGAACATGGGCGGGGCCTGCGCATGCAGCACAAGGGCACCGGCGAAACAGCATCCGAGGGCAGTGGAGCGGACCATGGCGTACGAGGGTTTCACCTCGGTACGGATGCTGCTCGGACTTCGTTGGCCGCTTTCGACCAAGCGAAGGCAGAAGTGGATAAGGGCGGCCTTACCGCATGCGGATCAGGCGAGCAGTTCGTCCTTGGCCAGGCATTCGCCCAGGGCATCCACTAATGCGATGAGCCCATCGGGCGAAGGTTCACGGCCCACCTTGCGCAGGATGCGATGGGCAAGGCATCCATGCTCCAGGATGTGCGCCATCACGCGGCGGCATTCCTCGCTCAACTCACCGTACAGTTCCACGAAGAGGTGCTGCCAGATCTTCTGCGCGCTCATCTGGTCCTGCTTCATCAGCCCGAACATCAGCAGATAGTCGCGGTTCGTGATCACCGCTTGGCCGCCTTCGCGCACCGTTTGCTGGAAGATGGGGTACAGGTCATCCTCGCTCCACGCCCGTTGCAGATAAGGGCTCACCCACCGTCCGCTCCCCATGGCGCGCAGCACGCACATGGTCATCTCCGCCAGCGCAAGATCGGCACTAAGGCATTCCTGCACATCCACGACACGCACTTCCACATCGCCCCGGTCGAAGCGCGCTACGGCAGCTCGCGCGTTCATGCTGAAGTGGTCCAGGACATGACCGCCGTCCGTGCGCGCGAGGGCTTGCGCCATGGGACTGAACACCGTGCGGTAATACTCCTCCTCACTGAACACAGCTTCCGGGATCACCGGTCCGATCAGCTCAGGTAACGCGTCCACATGATGGAGGCAGGCATCCGTGCGCGCGCTCATGATGCCGGTGGGTGCTCCACCAAGGAAAGGCGATGCGGCACCTATGGCCGGAAGCAAGGGCAACAACAACCGTACCGATGCGTGCAACCTGCTGAACTCGTCATCGGTGGTGAACGGCAGGCGCAGGCCAGTGATCTGGCTGTTGCACCAGCCCGGCAAGCGTAGGTCGAAGAGCTTGGCCAACACGGCGTTGGCAGGGTCTTCCGCATGGTATGCCAGCGTCGCCCCATCGCTGAAGGGGTGCGCTGCCAACGGCACCAGCAGGGCGTTGCGCTCGGCCAATAGTGCGTTCATGGCCCGCAGTTCGACCTTCATGCGCTTGGCCATCGCAAAGGGGCGCTTCGTAGGCTTGGATACCGAAAGCGTGAGCACATGCTCCCACCGTTCGCTGGTCCAGCGCGCCTCGCCAGTAGGGCCCGCCGTTCTGCTGAGCGCCCATGCCGCCAAAGGTGCCGCCTGCCGGGTGGCGCGGTCCACCACGCACAGATCCACCGTGAGGGCGATGGACTCCAAATTGCGGGTGCGACGTTGCTTGTTCATGGCGGCGGCACAGCGAACTTACATGCATGCGGTGGGCTGCAAAGGTCGAACAACAGAATGCCGGTCAGGTGCAGTGCAGCGGAGCGCGATCCACGATCAGCTGTGGAAGACCCCTTGGGCCCTCAGCGCAGCGTGGCGGTCAGCAGGCCTTCTACCGCATAGACCTCTCGTTCGCCGGGCACGTTCACATAGGTCCAGCTGCCCACCTTGCCCGGCGCGAAGGTGGTGGAGCCCAGGTTCAGGGCCTGCGCTGTGCCTTCCACGGTGATGAAGGTGATGCGGCACAGCGTACTGTCGGTGAGCTGGTAGCGCTCGCCCAGCAGGCGGATCATGCCCATGTCGCGCTTCACTTTCACCTCGCGGAACAGGTCCAGCAGTTCCGCAGCACGCGCGGCGGCAGGGGCGAGGGTGTCCGTACCACTGATCCAGTGCCACGCACGTCCTGTGCGTTGCAGCTCGAGGTCATTGCCATGATCAGCGCGGTCCTCGAAGCGGATGGTGATGATGGCTGCGGTGTCCAGCTGCAGCGCCCAGGTGCGCGGCTCCTTCACGGGTGCCTGGAACCCGAAGTACTTGCCGATGGCGAACAAGGCGACCAGCACCGCCGCAGCGATCAGCAGGGAACGGGTGGATGCGCTCAACTTCATGCCCGCGAAAGTAGGCGGCCCCGCTTCAGCGGAAACGCTTCACGTAGTCCTGGTAGCTCACACACTCCTCAATGGCCCGGTAGGCCTCGCGGCTCCTGCGGTCGGTGAGCTGCTCGGCCCACGGGTTCTCCCATTCGTCCAGCCCACCTTCGCCGGCGTAGTCGAGCCAGTTGCGTTCGCATTCGCCCGCCATGCGCACGGCCATGGCCTTCAGCACGGGGTCCTTCGCGTGCGCGATCGCCAGGATGTACTGTTCCTTGGCGCGTTGGTTGCCGAAGTAGTCGTCATCGCCCGGACCGCTGTCCTCGCGGTCGCGCCACTGGTCCATCTCCCACATGCTCCAGGCGATGCGCGACAGGCCCCAGTACTTGCCATGCCAGCTCATGCTGTAGTAGGCGTTGCCCAGCAGGTAGTGGTTCAAGGCGCGCTTCTTCGGGTCGCGGGCGGCCTCGTTCTTCAAGGCGATCATCCGCTCCACGATGGTGCGGCGGGTGTACCGCTCGCTGTCGCTGTGACTGTAGTTGTGCGGGTCCTCGATGTTCACCACGAAGGGGTCATCGTCCGTGAAGAGGGTGTACGGGTAGTCGTTCCAGAACGCATCAGGGATCTGACGGTACGCAGTAGCGGCTTCCTCCAAGCGGTCCTCGCGGAGGTACCACATGGCCTTGTAGTCCAACAGTTTCTCGCGGGTCAGTTCGCTGCCCTTGAAGATCTCCTCGGTGCTTTCCCAGTCCGCTGGTCGTTCGTCGGTGGCCGTGAGGTAGCGCTCGAAGGGCGTCTTGTCCGGCTTGTCCAGCAAGGCGATCATGCGGTCGTAGTCCGCCGGGGTGGCGCGCTCGAAGGCGACGTGCCGGGCGTTCTTGCCGTGCCAGGTGACCATGTTGCCGAAGTGGCGTTCGCTGCGGGCCAGCAGGAACACTCCTTCGCCCACTTCGCCGCGCTCGATGAGCTTCATCCCCAGGTAGAGGTGCAGTTGGCCCAGCAGCCTGCTCCGGTAGGGATGGAGCACCGCTTCGGTGTTCGCCAGTTCCACCAAGGCCAGGATATCCTGCTGGGTGCGCTCGGTGAGCGTCGAGCTGCTCATCACGCCGCACAGGATCAGATCGAGGCGGGCCTGCACCTTGATCAAGGGATCGGCACCGGGGTGGTCCACCAAACGCTCCAAAAGGTTGGTACACGACGGGATCTTTCCGGCCACGAAGCTCAAATGCCCGTCCAACAGGTTCAGCAGTGGCCGCTGTTCCTGCGCGGCTTGCGGGGCGATGCGCCGGATGAACTCCTGAATGCTTTGCAGGTAGTCCAGATCGGCGCGCAGCACCTGCTCGCGCGTCACGCCCTCCTCCAATTCGTTCCAATGGCGGATGGCCGCATCGTACTCCGTCACCGCCGGCGTCAGCAACCAGTCCTCCAGCTTGTTCACCTCGCGCGTCAGGAGCAGCGGCAGGTGGCGGTTGCCGGGGTCCCACGCGGCGATTCGTTCCAGGTCTTCCAGCGCGCGGCCGGGGTGTTGCAGGTCGCGCATCACCAGCAAGGTGGCGCGGTGCCGGTCGTCCTTCGCCAAGGGCAGGTAGTTCTCCACCGCACCGCTCACGAACAGTTGCACCATGCGGAACTGCTTGTCCG
>JALOLX010000041.1 GCA_025455765.1 Flavobacteriales bacterium
GGGCGAAGCGCATGAAGAGGGAGTTCACCAGGATACTGAAGACCAGGGCCGCAAAGAAGAGGCCGCTGTAGATGAGGAAGAGCTGGGTGGTACTGTACATGGCTAAGTCGCAGGCCACCAGTTGCGTTCATTGAAGCCTCCTCCGGCAGCATCCTTGGGGCTCACCAAGGGATCCTTTACGCCCCAGTCGATCCCAAGGTCATGATCGTTCCAGCGGATGCAGCGTTCCTGGGCGGGGTCGTAGAGCGCTGTGCACTTGTAGGCGAACACCGTATGGTCCTCCAGCGAAACGAACCCGTGGGCGAAGCCAGGCGGTATCCAGAGCATTTCCTTTTGCTGGTCGTCGAGGAGCTGCTTGAAGTGCTGTCCGAACGTGGGGCTTGAAGGCCGTATATCCACACACACATCTAGCACACTACCCCGCACTACATGTACAAGCTTGCCTTGGGCGCTGGGGGGGAGCTGAAAATGCAGGCCGCGCAGAACCCCTTTGCGGGAGGTGCTCTCATTGTCCTGAACAAAGTGAGTGGTACCGCCCACGGCTTGGTCGAAGAGCTTTTGGTCGAAGGTTACGATGAAGCGTCCACGGTCATCTGTGAACTGGCGGGGACAGAGCTTCAACAGCCCTTGGAGCGGAGTGGGGGTGATGGTCATGAGCGTCCGAGCAACCAGTTCAACAAGCCACGTTTCTTCTCCTTGCCACGCTCTTCGTAATAGCCTCCTGCATACCCTTGGCCGTAACCATAGCCATAGCCATACCCGTAGCCGTAGCCATAGCCATAGTTGTAGCCATACTTGTTGCGGTCGATGTCCACACCATTGAGCACCGCGCTCAGACGGGCGATGTTGTTCTCGTTGATCAGGCGGTCCACATTCTGTACGAATTGCTTTTTGCTGTAATCCGCCCGGAAGATGTAGATGGGATAATCGGCTAGTTGGATCATGGGAATGCCATCAGTGACCAAGCCTACAGGCGGATTGTCGATGAGCACCACATCGTAGCTTTCCTTGAGCAGATCCACCACCTGCAGCATGCGCTGGTTGATAATGAGTTCTGAGGGGTTTGGCGGAATAGGGCCTGCAGTGATGAAATCCAACCCCTCGAGGCTGCTTTTCTGCACACAGTTGGCCACTTGGTCCTTACCGATGAGGATGGTGCTCATCCCACGGATGTTCTCCACCCCGAAGCCCAGGTGGATCTTGGGCTTGCGCATGTCGAGGTCGATGATGATCACCCGCTTACCGCTGATGGCAATGATGCCACCGAGATTGATGGCCACAAAGGTCTTTCCCTCACCGCTGATCGTGCTGGTTACGGCCAGCACCTTCGCGCCATCACTGTTATCGATGAACTGGAGATTGGTTCGGATGCTGCGGAAGGACTCTGCAATAAGCGACTTGGGGTTCTTGTCGATCAAAAGTTGAGAGATAGGGATGTCTTTTTTGTATTTGGGCACCATGCCAAGAATGCCGATGCTGGCGTTGGAGAGCTTGGCGATATCGTGCAGCGATGTAATGTTGTCATGCAGTACGTAGCGCACTAGGATGACCATCAAGCTGAGCACCACCCCGGCCATCAGGTAGGTGAGCAGGATCACATTCCGTTTTGGCGCTGTGGGCTCGCTAGGCAATACGGCATCTTCCAAGATCTGGTTCTCTGTAACAAAGCCTGCTTTACTTATGCGGTATTCAACATCCTTTTCGAGGAGTTGGGTATAGTATTTCTCATTGATGTGAAAGATCCGTTCAATACGCGCATAGCTCAATTCCTTTTCAGGTAGGTTTCCGGATTCGCGCGCCATTTGCTCCAAGGTATGGTCGATCTCCGCTCGGCGGCGTATCGCACGGTCGAGAATAGTGTTGATACTGGCTTGAATGAGTTCTTTTTGTGTATCGATCTGGTGTTCCAGTGATCGCACCCATTGATGGTCCTCTGTCGCTTCCAAATAGACCTCCTGACGCTCATTGAGCAGGTCACCCATGGTGGTGATCATGCTGGAAAGTGTCTGTTGGTATTCAGTGCCAACCAATAACGGCAACAGGTCCTGAACACTGATCTCTTCACCCGGCTTGTTCGTATTGCGCTTGATATCGGAAAGAAGTGCGATATCCTGTTCGAGTTTCAGCAGTTCGGCGGTATAGCTCTCGCTGCGTTCAATGTAGAGCGGAGTGATCTGCCCTGCTCCGGTAACTTTATTCGTCACCTTGAACTGTTGCAGTTCACGCTCAGAGGATCGAAGGAGCTCGAAGACCGTGTCCTTTTGTGCCCTGATGAAGCGAAGAATGCTGGCTGCGCTTTCAGTTTTTCGTTCCACATCATAGGCAATGAACGTCTCTGCCATGGCTTGCGCCAGATCCTTAGCCAATAGTGGGTTCTCATCGCTGCAGCTGATCTCCACGGTCTGCGCGCCCTGGTCTGCTATCTTGACCTGTATTTTTTTGGCATACCGGGCGATCAGGGATTTGCGCGAATTGATCTTGAAATAAAGGGATGTGCCATCCACCACCCGTTCGCGATCAGCAGGAAAGTCGATGTCCAGATCACACTCAAGGTCAGGCGTGCGAATGGGCTCGTTACGGCCGAAGGTGTATACGTGTTGTTGCTTGCCGGTCGAGTAGGAGATTATAGCCTTGTGCGGCACGCTCAGATCAAGAAAGATCGGCGCGTCCTGTAAGGCTCCATTGATGAGCTTTACGTTCCGTACACGGAAGAAGGAGCGCGTATAGAATTCTTCCGTCAGGATCTGGCCTCGGTTGAAGTAGCTCACCTCCAGATCCATGCGGTCCAATACCTTGCGTAGGAAGAAAGGCGACCGCATCAGCTCCACGTCGGCCTGCAGGGTCTTATCCTCTGTGAAATCCTCAACGTTCAGGACCTGTTGGGCGGTATTGCTTTCGCGCAGCTGGACCAGCGTACGGGCGTTATAGATGGGCGCGGTATACCGAAGGTAGAGGAACGCGCTCGCCAGTGCAAGCAGGATGATCAGCACGATCCACAGCACGCTTTTTTGCACGATGTGGATGAACAGGCCCAGCTCGAACTCATTGCTGAAGTTCGTGATGCGCTCCTTGTAGCTCTCGAAATTGAGACTACGTTGGCTGGCTTCGTCCTGTAGCATCTGCTGCTGATCGCCTTAATTGAATCCGCGCACGATACCGATGACCAACACCACACTGGTGAGGAGGGTGACAATAGGTGTGAGGTCCTGGAGGAACTCACGCGCCAATTCTGGATTGGGTTCCACGTACAGCACATCATCGCCCTGCATGACAATGTCGGCATAACGGAGCCCGTCGATGGTGGAAAGGTCGAACTGGTAAACCTTACGGGAGCCGTCGTCGTCGTGTCGGAACAACTTCACGCGGGATGCGTTACCCCTGCGCGCGATGCCGCCTGCCGCTGCAAGTACCTCCAGCAACGTGGTGTTCTGGTTGTCCAACGGGATGATCTGCGCATCACCTCCACCGCCCGGGAAGACCACCACCCTGCGGTTGTTCACCACCAATTGTACGAATGGGCGGTTGTAATACTGGGTGTATCGCTCCTCGAGCATGAGTTCAGCCTCCCGAACGGTCAATCCGCGCAACTTCACTCGACCCAACAAGGGCATCTTCACCATGCCGTCGTACTCGATGAAGTATTGGAACACGTTCCGGTTGAGGAACTGGGCATCGCGGATGGCTCCCTCGCTAACGAGGTCGATGATCTTGAATCCGTCGTTGGCGAAGAGCCTGAACTGGAACACATCGTTCGCCTGCAGTCTCAGTTGGTCTGAGGCTGAATCCTGGAAGCTTTCGAACTGATGGTCCGTCGGCGTCTTGAACATAATGTCCCGGTTGACGGTGCAACTGCTAAGCATGGCGATCAACAGACCCAGCAGAAGTGAACGGCGCGTGAGGTGGTGCATATCCCGGCAAAAGTAACGTTCGTCGTTCAGGGTCAACGGTCCAGCAGTTCGTTGTACAGGGCGGCCATATCCTTCACCAGCCGGGTGTAGTGATAGCGTTCTGCCACCAGAGGCCATCCACCGTCCCCCATCCGTTTGCGCAAGGCCGCGTCCTCCACCAGTTGCAGCAGGTCCGTACTGAGGCCTTCCACATCGCCACTGGGGCGCAACAAGGCGGTACCCCCCACACTCACCACGTTCTCGATGCCCCCCACCCGGGTGCTAAGGATGGGCCTGCCTGCCGCCTGTGCTTCGATCAAACTGACCGGGGTGCCTTCGTTCAAGCTGGTGAGCATCGCGATGTCGAGCCCGGCGTTCACGATGTCCACCTCCTTCAGCCAGGAGGTGAAGGTGACCGTGGCCGGTTCCACCACAGCAGGCCCTGGTGGCACGTGCAACAGCCCGCCGCTGTTAAGCACAGGTCCCGCCACCACCGAAAGGCCCAAGCCACGCGCACGCTTCTCTAAGCGCCCCCGTTCTTCGCCATCGCCCACGATGAACGCCCTGATGTGCTTACGAGTGCGCTGCTGCACCCTGGCGATCACCTCAAGGAAAAGGTCATGGTTCTTGATCGGCACCAACCGACCCACAATGCCGATGGCCACCTCATCCTCCGCCACGCCATAGACGGACCGGAACAGTGCGCGCTTCTGTACTTGATCCTGTTGAAATCGGCTAAGGTCGAAGCCCAAGGGAATGACACTGACCTTGCTCGCGCGGCAGATCCGGTGCTCGTTCACCAGCTCGTCGCGTTGCTTTTCACTGATAGCAATGATGCGGGTGGAGCGCATTGCCAGGTAGCGCTCAATGTTCTTGTAGATCGCCGTACGCACCGGACCGAAGTAGCTGTGGAACACATGGCCATGGAACGTGTGGACGATGACCTTCACACCCATTTGGGCGGCGGCCATTCGGCCTACGGCACCGGCCTTTGCTGCATGGGTGTGGACGATATCCGGCTTGTATTCCTTGATGAGCTGCTTGATGCGTCGGTAGGCGGCCCCATCGCGCCAAGGTGCCACCTCGCGCTGCAGTTCGGGTAGGATCAACGGCTTCACGCCCACCGCATCCAGGATGTGGTGGCTGCCCTCTTCGGTGGCTTCCTGGCCGCCGCCCACCAGCAGGGTATCGAATTCCGGCGCCAGGTAGCGGGTGAGGTATGCAGCGTTGTGTGTGGGACCGCCCAGGTTGAAGCGGTTGATGATGCGAAGGACGCGAGGCATGGTTCGGGTTCAGGCGCGGGCTGCGACGGCCGGCCCCAAGTGGCGTTCCCACCACGTGGTATAGACGATGCAGGCATGCAAAGTTGCCTCAGCAGTGCCGGGGTCGGCGGACCGGGACCGGGTAATGAGGGCGTTCACGGCCGCTGCGGACAGACCCGCTGCCTCCACCCGGTCAGGATGCAGCCACTGGTCCACGTCTGCGCGTAGCACGGTGTTGTAAAGATCGAGGAGCGGCACTTCGAAGCCCTTCTTGCTGCGTTGCATCACCACTGGGGGGAGCAGGTGTCCGAAGGTGGTGCGTAAGAGGTGCTTACCGCTGCCCTTGCGTAGTTTCTCCGCCGCAGGGAGGGCAAAGGCGAGCTCCACTACACGCTTGTCCAGGAAGGGGGTGCGTACCTCCAGCGCGTGGGCCATGCTGGTGAGGTCCACCTTGTGCAGCATTTGGTTCGGCAGGGTGAACAGCAGGTCGTGGTAGAGCACCCGGTCCAGTCCGGTCCAGGGCCCTTCTTCCGAGAGCAGGGCACGTTCACGCAGCTGGCGTTCTTCGGGCATGGAACCCCACAGCTGCTCCACCAGGGAGCGGTCGGTGAAGGTGGTCAGCTCCAGCGTACGTTGACCGGCGGGGAGCCGTGCGAGGCGCGCGAACCGATCGAACTGACGAATGCGGTCCTGCCAGGGAGAACGACGGCTGCGGGGCAATGAGCGCCAGAGCGGCCCCAGGGCACGGAGGGTGCGTTCTGCCGCACCCGGTCGTGCCCAGCGCAATTCCGCCTGGTGTTTACGGTATCCGCCGAAGAGCTCGTCTGCACCATCCCCACTGAGGGCGACGGTGACATGCTTGCGGGTGCGTTCGCAGAGGATGAAGGAAGGCAGGGCACTGCTGTCCGAGAAAGGCTCGTCGGTGGCAGCAAGGAGCCGGGTATAGGCCTCTGCCAATTCCGCGCGTTCCAAGCGAAAGCTGTGGTGCTG
This sequence comes from Flavobacteriales bacterium, assembly GCA_025455765.1. GTDB lineage: Bacteria > Bacteroidota > Bacteroidia > Flavobacteriales_F > PHOS-HE28 > PHOS-HE28. The sequence goes on from JALOLX010000041.1 coordinate 6,140, forward strand.
AGTGCCGAGGTGGCGGGCAACGGTCTCCGCATGGGCGCTTTCGTCGTAATACGGGTCTTCCGCATACCCGATGCTGAAGGTATGCAGGTCGGGTTTGTGGCGCGCCGCCAGGGCGGTGACGATGCTGCTGTCCACACCGCCACTGAGGAAGGTGCCAACCGGCACATCGGCCACCAAGCGGATGCGTACGGCATCCTCCAATAGTTCCATCAGGCGGGTCGCTGGCTTGGCTGAAGGCCTGATCGATGCGGTGGGTAGATGATACCAGCGTGAATGATGAACTCCGTCGGCATCAGCCTCCAGGCAATGACCTGGCGCCAACTTCCGAACACCGAGCAGGGCTGTGGAAGGAGCAGGAATGAACTGATGCAGCAGCAGTTGTTCCACGGAGCAACGGTCAAGCTTTCGCTCCACGCCCAGTGCCAGTAAGGCCCGCAGCTCACTGGCCACCATCAGCTGGCCCTGCTGTTCGGCCCAATACAAGGGTTTCACCCCAAAGCGGTCCCGGGCCGCAAAGAGCCGATCTTCCTGTGCGTCATGGATGGCCAGTGCGAAGAAGCCGTTGAGGTCATGCAGGAAGTCCGGCCCCTTGATGGTGAACAGGCGCAGAACGACCTCCGTATCGGTGTGGCTGCGGAACGCATGACCGGCAGACTCCAGCTGTGCGCGCAGTTCCTGGAAATTGAACACCTCACCATTGAAGGCGATGGTGTACCGGCCTCCGCTGTCTGTGAAAGGCTGGTGGCCTGCCACGCTGGTGTCAAGGATGCTCAGGCGTCTATGGCCCAATATGGCTCGCCCCTGCTGGTACTGGCCTTCATCATCCGGACCACGGTGTGCGAGGCAGTTCAGTGCATCGGGCATGCGCGACTTTCCGACGCTGGGCTGGCTGCCGAGTTGGAAGGTGGCTGCGATACCGCACATAAGGAGAAAGCCGAAAGCTGAAAGTTGGAACCGTGACCCTCTCAGCTTTCAGCTTTCAAAGTTCAGCTTTTACAAGTGGATCACCTCGCCGTAGGCCGCAGCCGCCGCCTCCATGATGGCTTCGCTCATGGTGGGGTGGGGGTGTACGGTCTTGATGATCTCATGGCCGGTGGTCTCCAGCTTGCGGATGCTCACGCACTCGGCGATCATCTCCGTCACGTTGGCACCGATCATGTGCGCGCCGAGCAACTCACCGTACTTGGCATCGAAGATGAGCTTCACGAAGCCGTCCTTGTTGCCGCCGGCGCTGGCCTTGCCGCTGGCGCTGAAGGGGAACTTGCCCACCTTGATGGCGATGCCCTTGTCCTTGGCCTGCTTCTCGGTCATGCCCACGCTGGCCACTTCGGGGCTGCAGTAGGTGCAGCCGGGGATGTTGTTGTAGTCCAGCTTCTCAGGGTGGTGGCCTGCGATCTTCTCTACACAGATGATGCCTTCAGCGCTGGCCACGTGTGCCAGGGCCTGACCGGGGGTGACATCGCCGATGGCGTAGTAGCCCGGGATGTTCGTCTGGTAGAACTCGTTCACCGTGATCTTGCCCTTGTCGGTGGCGATGCCCACTTCCTCCAGGCCAATGCCTTCGATGTTGGCCACGATGCCGGCAGCGCTGAGCACGATGTCGCACTCGATCACCTGCTCGCCCTTGGCGCTCTTCACGGTCACCTTGCAGCCCTTGCCTGCGGTGTCCACCTGGGTCACTTCGGCGCCGGTCATCACTTCGATGCCCTGCTTCTTGAAGCTCTTCTCCAGCTGCTTGCTCACCTCTTCGTCCTCCACGGGCACGATGTTCGGCATGAACTCCACCAGGGTCACCTTGGTGCCGATGGCGTTGTAGAAGTAGGCGAACTCGCTGCCGATGGCACCGCTACCCACCACCACCATGCTCTTGGGCTGCGTGGGCAGCACCATGGCCTCACGGTAGCCGATGATCTTCTTGCCGTCCTGCGGAAGAGCCGGAAGTGCGCGGCTGCGGGCACCGGTGGCAATGATGATGCTCTTGGCCTCCAGCACCTGCTTCTTGCCGTCGGCGCCGGTCACTTCCAGCTTCTTGCCGGCCATCAGCTTGCCGGTGCCCATGATCACGTCGATCTTGTTCTTCTTCATGAGGAACTGCACGCCGTTGCTCATGCCCTTGGCCACATCACGGCTGCGCTGCACCATGCCGGTCATGTCGGGCTTGGCAGCACCCACTTCGATGCCGTAGTCCTTGGCGTGGTTGATGTACTCGAACACCTGGGCGCTCTTCAGCAGGGCCTTGGTGGGGATACAGCCCCAGTTGAGGCAGATGCCACCGAGGGCTTCGCGTTCAACGATGGCGGTCTTCAGGCCGAGTTGACTGGCGCGGATGGCGGCCACGTAGCCACCGGGGCCACTGCCGAGGACGATCAGGTCGTAGGTCATTGCGGGGAAGGCGATTGTTCGGGGGGCGAAGGTACGAGCCTGTTCAGCATGTCCTCAAATGTGCGCTCCGGCCTCTCGCACACCGATACTGCGCCGGACCATGTTCCTAAAAACACCGCTGCGCGGACATTTTCACGCCTCTTCCCGACGAAGTACCACCTCGGATCCGATGGTTCAAGACATCCTGAGCATGCGCTCATGCCCCGGCGGTATGGACCAAGCGGGGGCGTTTGGTGAAACAGGCGTACGCCGCTATTTTGCGGAGCTTAATGCATCCATCATGGAACAGGGTACGCCGGTAATGGTCACAGTGGTATCACCTGCAGACGCTGAAGAGCTGCGGAAAGGGGCCCGGTGGGCGCGGTTCCTGGGGGTGGTGGGCATGGTGTTCGCGGGGCTCATGCTGCTCATGGGCGTGTTCTTCGGCAGCCTGATGCGTTGGATCGTGCAGATGCAGATGGCGGCCATGTCCCCCGAGTCGATGGACCTGCCGCCATCGGGCATGGAGACGATGCTGGGGGCGATGGGCATTGCCTACCTCTTGTTGTTCACGCTG
>JALOLX010000042.1 GCA_025455765.1 Flavobacteriales bacterium
CAACTGCAACTGCTGAGGCAAAAGCTGTTGCTGCAACAGAGCCTCCGTGGCAATGTCTTCGCTCAAGTGGGCACCCACTTCAATACGTTCTACGAGCGTCACCTGCCCTTCCCGCTCACCGGTGCACAGAAGCGGGTGGTGAAGGAGATCCGCAAGGACATGGGTACGGGCAGGCAGATGAACCGCTTGGTGCAGGGCGACGTGGGCAGTGGCAAGACCCTGGTGGGACTGCTCTCCATGCTGATCGCGCTGGACAACGGATTCCAGAGCGCGTTGATGGCGCCCACCGAGATCCTCGCCCAGCAGCACTTCAACACCATCAGCCGCTTCCTCGAAGGCATGCCCGTGGTGGTGCGCCTGCTCACCGGCAACACCCGCACAGCAGAGCGACGCAGCATCCTTACGGCCCTGCAGCATGGCGAGGTACACATCATCGTGGGTACCCATGCACTGTTGGAGGACCGGGTGCAGTTCCAGCGGCTGGGTCTCGTGGTGATCGATGAGCAGCACCGCTTCGGTGTGGCACAGCGCGCTCGCTTGTGGGGCAAGGCCGCAGTGCCTCCGCATGTGCTGGTGATGACCGCCACACCCATCCCACGCACTCTGGCCATGACGCTCTACGGTGATCTGGACACCAGCGTGATCGATGAGCTGCCACCAGGCCGCAAGCCCATCCGTACCGTACACCGTTACGACCATGCACGTAACGCGGTGTTCGGCTTCATGGAGGAGGAGATCGCCAAGGGGCGGCAGGTCTACGTGGTCTATCCCTTGATCGAAGAGGGCGATCCGGAGAAGATGCGCGGTGTGGAACTGAAGGATCTCACCGATGGCTTCGAGAGCATCACACGTCGTTTCCCCCTGCCGAAGTATGCGGTGAGCATGGTACACGGCCGCATGGACCAGGCCACCAAGGACTATGAGATGGCGCGCTTCAAGAAGGGTGAGACCAACATCCTGGTGGCCACTACCGTGATCGAGGTGGGGGTGGACGTGCCCAACGCCAGTGTGATGGTGATCGAGAACGCGGAACGCTTCGGTCTATCGCAGCTGCAGTTACGCGGCCGCGTAGGACGTGGTGCTGAGCAGAGCTTCTGCATCCTGATGACCGGTGACAAATTGGGCAACGATGCCCGCGCCCGGATCGAGACCATGGTACGCACCAACGATGGCTTCGAGATCGCGGAGACGGACCTGCGCCTGCGTGGCCCCGGTGATCTGATGGGAACGCAGCAGAGCGGGTTGCCCGAAATGCACATCGCCGATCTGGTGCAGGATGCGGCCTTGTTGCAACAGGCGCGGCAAGTGGCCATGCGCATCCTGGATGTGGACCCCGGTCTTGCCGAGCCGCGCAACGCGCCCATCGCTGCGGCGCTGAACGAGCAGTTGCGTGGAAAGCCCTTGTGGGGTCGGATCAGTTAGGTGGTGAGCGCCGCCCGCCGCCGTACCTCTTCCGGTGTGAGCACATGCCGCAGCGCACCGGCCGCGATCAATACCTGTGCCGCACCGTAGGTGAGCATCACCGACCAAGCCGCATGGTCAAGCGGGCGCACGAAGCGGTTGATGGCGAGCAGGCTGTCCGACGCGATGAAGAGCAAGGCACCAACGAAGATGGACCAGAAGCTCTGGGGATACGTACGTCCATTGCGCAGCGCAGCCAATACCCCCATGGCACAGATCGCCAGCGCATAGATCCCCACGGCAGGCTGCAGGGCTTCATCCACGCGCGGCAGCAGGTCCATCGCAAAGAACGCCCCGTAGGCCAGCACTCCGACAGCCAGCAGGATGCCCAGCAGTAGACCTTGGGCTCCGCCGCCTTGTGCCAGATGGTGCCCAAAGGCTAGGGCATAACAGACCTGCGCCAGGAAGAAGGCGCCCAAACCAAGAAGGAAGTTGAACTCGTCGAGGTGCTGGACCATCAAGGCCACATCGCCCAGCAAGCTGAAGAAGAGCCCAGCTTGGATGAGCAGCGTGAACCGGTCGCCCATACGCCGGCTGTTGAAGAAGAACCAGCTGCCCAGCACTACCATCAGCAGGGGCTTGCACACGTATACCAGCCAGCGCATGCCGCTCACTTCACCGGCAATGGTGCATGCCAGTAGGACGGCATAGAGTCCGAGGTTGAGTGGAGAGCTTTTGCGCAGGTCCATGGCAGGTGCAAAGATGATCCGCTGGCGTTACGCCTTCGTTCGTTCCAGGTAAGCGTGTTGTTCACGCCCCACGGCCCAGAACAGATGTGCCAGGCTTACGACACCCAGGATCAGCACCACCAGCGCCATCCCGGGCTGCTGCCACAGGTTGGCGGCAGACCAAGCCACGGCAGTGAACACGGCGATCCGCAGCAGCTCCGGCCAAAGGGCCCAGCGCTTGCCTTCCAGCAACAGGCCCAGGTCCATCACCCATAGCACGATCACACCAGCAAGCACGGCGCTGCGGAGACTGCCGAGGTCGCTTTGCCGGAAGAGGAAGAGCGTGGTGGTGACCAGGAGCAGGATGAACTGGGTCACCACATAGCCCGTTGTACGGCTTGCTATGTGCGTATCGAACTTGCGGTAGGTGCTGCGGTCCTTCGCCACTGGTCCTTGGTATCCGCCCAGATCCGCGGGGAGCCAACCCGGAGGCTTCAAGAAGATGCGGATGCGATCGCCCCAGCGCGGTGTGCGTGCGGCCCAGCGCAACAGATCGCCCCAGTAGTGGAAGTTGGCGTACACCGGATCCCAGGAAGCCAGCGGCGTGGTGATGCCGTACACCGGCGTCTCCTCTTCGCCCTGGTAGGTGCCGAAGAGCTTGTCCCAGATGATCAGGGTGCCGGCATGGTTGCGGTCGATGTACTTGGGGTCGCTGCCGTGGTGTACGCGGTGGTGGCTGGGGGTGTTGAGGACCCACTCCAGTGGCCCTAAGCGGCCCAGTGCTTCGGTATGGATCCAGAACTGATAGAGCGTGACGAAGGCCGCCACGGTGACGATGGTGAGCGGGTCCACACCCAGCACGGCGATGGGGATGTAGAACCAGAAACTGAACAGCCCCTGCCACCAGCTCTGGCGCAGGGCCACGCTCAGGTTGTAATCCTCGCTTTGGTGATGGACGATGTGCGCGGCCCAGAGGAAGTTCACCTGGTGGCTGAGGCGATGGAACCAGTAATAGAGCAGGTCCACCAGCAGGAAGGTGACCACCACGGTGAGCGCGCTGGGCGGCAGGGTGAAGAGCCGCAGGTGCTCGTAGGTCCAGACATAGATGGCGAAGATCACCGTCTTGCTGAAGGCGCCCACCACCTGGCTGCCAATGCCACAGCTGATGTTGGTGACGAAGTCCTTGAACCGATAGACCCGGCGGCCGCTCCAGGCGCTCCAGGCCAGTTCGATGCCCATGAGCGCGAAGAACAGGGGGATGGAGAGGGCGATGTAGTCCATGGCGGCCCTGCGAAGCTAAGGTCCCGGAATGGCCGGTCGCACATGCCGCTCGGGCCGGGCCAATAGCGCCCTGCTCGAACGGAGCATTACTTTTGTGCCGTGTTCAACATGGATGTAGTCCGCAAGCATTGGGCAGGGCGTTCGCTCGTACTGCTTATGGCTGCGATCATCCTTAACCTGAGCATCGACCCACCTGATCGCGAGGCAATGGGTATGCTTGAAGATACTTCGGTCAATGAGATCGAGAGCTTTGTGGAGCTTGTGGCGGAGCAATGGCTAGGGGTCAAGGATTTCCTGCCGGAGCACGATGAATCTGATGATAATGGAAATGTGAAGAAGGGGTTGGAGTTCGCTGGAACGAGGTACACTATATCGTTGGACAAGGTCGACAGGCAGCGACACTTGCTTATCAGCTATCCCTTCGCAGACCACTTCACGGCACAATACGAGCCCGAGCCTCGCGTACCGCCACCCTGGTCCTAGTGTGAAGACCGCCCGCCGAGCCGGGCCCTGACCGCCTGCCGGTCCGTTCCTCCTTTCCTCTTCACACTTCCATTCCCCATTCCCATGAACACGCGTTCGTGGTGCCTGGGCCTGTGCGCGGCGATGATGCTGGCGGCATGCTCGGAGGGCACCGTACAAGAAGAAGCGGCCACCTTTCCCGTGGCCTCCCCGGTGGTGACCGACACCGCCTACTACGATGAGTACGTGGCCCAGCTGGCCGCGCAGCAGAACATCGAGATCCGCGCCCGGCTCGAGGGCTTCATCGAGCAGATCCACGTGGACGAAGGGCAGGCCGTGCGCGAAGGGCAGTTGCTCTTCACCATTGGCAGCAAGGAGTACGCCCAGGAGGCCCTGCGCGCCCAGGCCGCAGCACGCAGCGCCGAGGCCGAGCTGCAGGCCGCCCGGATCGAGCTGGAGAACACCGGCAAGCTGAAGGACAAGAACATCGTGAGCGCTTCGGAACTGGCCATGATGCGGGCCAAACTGGAAGCCGCGGAGGCGCGCGTGGCGGAGGCGAAGGCCGCTGCTGCACGGGCTGAGCTTGACCTGGCCTTTACACAGGTGAAGGCGCCTTTCGATGGGGTGATCAACCGCATCCCCAACAAGCGCGGCAGCCTGGTGGAGGTGGGCGCGCTGCTCACCAGCCTCAGCAACACCGATGAGGTCTTCGCCTACTTCAACCTCAGCGAGGCGGACTACCTGGACATCGTGACCACCACGCGTGGCGACCGGGCGGAGGACGTGTCGCTGGTGCTTGCGAACGGCATGGCCTTTCCGGCGAAGGGCGTGATCGAGACCACCGAGAGCGAGTTCGATGCCACCACCGGCAACATCGCCTTCCGCGCGCGCTTCAAGAACCCCCAGGGCATTCTGAAGCACGGTGGCACCGGCAAGGTGCGGATGCGCAATCCGCTTGCGCAGGCCCTGCTGGTGCCGCAGAAGGCCACCTTCGAGGTGCAGGGCAACACCTACCTCTACGTGGTGGACGACGAAGGGATCGCCCGCATGCGCGCCGTGCGACCCAGTCTCCGCGTGGAGCAGGACTTCGTGCTGGCCGACGGCATCACTGCGAATGAGCGCTTCCTGCTGGAAGGCGTGCAACGTGTGCGCGATGGCGATCGCATCACCGTGGCGCCCAAGCCCACCGGACTGGCCCAACATAACACGGACAGCCGATGACGCAGCGGTTCATCCACCGCCCCGTCCTCTCCATCGTCCTGTCCATCCTCATCGCGCTGCTCGGCGGCCTGGCCTTGTTCCAGTTGCCCATGACGCTCTTCCCGAGCATCGCGCCGCCGGAGGTGAACGTGACCGTGGAGTACACCGGGGCCAATGCCGAAACGGTGACCAAGGCCGCCATCGTGCCGCTGGAGCGCGCCATCAACGGTGTGCCCGGCATGAAGTACATGAGCAGCGATGCCGGCAACGACGGCGTGGGCGTGGTGCAGGTGCTCTTCGAGACCGGCACCGACCCCGATGTGGCGGCCGTGAACGTACAGAACCGGGTGAGCGCCGTGATGGGCGAACTGCCGGCCGAGGTGATCCGCAATGGGGTGAAGATCGCCAAGGAGGAGAACGCCATGCTGATGTACCTGAACGTGTACAGCACGGACACCACCTTGGACGAGAAGTTCCTCTACAACTTCGCCGACATCAACCTGCTCGCGGAACTGAAGCGCATCAAGGGCGTGGGTTACGCGGACATCCTCGGGGCGAAGGAGTATGCCATGCGGATCTGGCTGAAGCCGGACAAGATGCTGGCCTACCAGGTGAGCACGGACGATGTGCTCGGGGCGCTCGAGGCCAACAACGTGGAGGCCGCGCCCGGCAAGGTGGGTGAGAGCAGCGACAAGCGCAGGCAGGCGCTGCAGTACACGGTGCGCTACACCGGCAAGTACACCACCGAGGCCGAGTATGGCGACATACCGATCTGGGCGGATGCGGATGGGCAGATCCTGCGCATCAGGGATGTGGCCGATGTGGAGTTCGGCACCACCTACTTCGATGTGGAGGCGAAGCTGAACGGCAGGCCTTGTGCGGCCATCGCTATGAAACAGCTGCCCGGGAGCAACGCCAGCGAAGTGATCGCACAAGTGAAGGAACGACTGACCGAGCTGAAGCAGAAGACCTTCCTGCCCGGCATGGACTACGAGGTGAGCTTCGATGTGAGCCGCTTCCTGGATGCCAGCGTGCACGAGGTGCGCAAGACCCTCATCGAAGCGCTGATCCTGGTGGCGCTGGTGGTGTTCATCTTCCTGCAGGACTGGCGGGCCACGGTGATCAGCCTGCTCGCCGTGCCTGTTTCCCTCGTGGGCACCTTCTTCTTCCTACCCTTCCTGGGCTTCTCGCTCAACCTCATCACCCTCTTCGCATTGGTGCTCGCCATCGGCATCGTGGTGGACAACGCCATCGTGGTGGTGGAGGCCGTGCACGCCAAGATGGAGCGGTCGCACATCGGGCCACGCAAGGCCACCGAACAGGCCATGCGCGAGATCAGCGGCGCCATCATCGCCATCACGTTGGTGATGAGCGCGGTGTTCATCCCCGTGGCCTTCATGAGCGGTCCGTCCGGCATCTTCTACCGGCAGTTCTCCCTCACGCTGGCGGTGAGCATCGTGCTCAGCGGCATCGTGGCGCTCACGCTTACACCGGCGCTCTGTGCGGTGATGCTGAAGCCGCACCAGCCCGGGCAGCAGGGCGGACGGCTCGGCCGCTTCTTCAACGGCTTCAACCGCTGGTACACGAACGTGGAGGGGCGCTATGGCGGACTGCTGGGCCGCATCGCTCACCGACGCACCATCACGTGGGGCGCGCTCATCCTGTTCGTGGTGGCCACCGGAATGTTGGGTCGCGTGCTGCCCACCGGCTTCATCCCCAACGAGGATCAGGGCACCTTCTACGTGAGCGTGACCACACCGGCAGGCGCCACGCTGGAACGCACCAAGGACGTGGTGAACGCCATCCAGCGCGCCGGGCAGGACATCCCCGAAGTGCAGAGCATCAGCACGCTGGCCGGCACCAACATCCTCAGCGACGGCACCGGCGCCACGTACGGCACCTGCCTCTTCAACCTGAAGCCCTGGGAGGAGCGCGACCGATCGGTGGAGGACCTGATCGCCGAGGTGGAAGGGCGCATCGCCCACCTTAAGGATGCGCAGATCGAACTGTTCCCGCCGCCTGCGGTCCCCGGCTATGGCAATGCCAGCGGCTTCGAGCTGCGACTGCTGGACAAGACCGGCAGCGGCGACCTCAAACGCATGGAAGGCGTGGTGAAGCAGTTCATCGCCGACCTGAAGGAGCGCCCGGAGATCGGCAGCGCCTTCACCATCTTCGATGCGAGCTATCCGCAGTACCTGCTGCACTTCGACACGGACCGGGCGGCCAAGCGTGGTGTGACGGTGGATGCGGCGATGGGCTCCCTGCAGACCCTGCTGGGCAGCGAGTACGCCACCAACTTCATTCGCTTCGGGCAGATGTACAAGGTGATGGTGCAGGCCCTGCCCGAGTACCGCGCCCGGCCCGAGGACCTGCTGAAGCTGTATGTGAAGAACGATGCGGAGGAGATGGTCCCGCTGAGCGCCTTCCTCACGGTGGAGAAGGTGTACGGCGTGGACCAGATGACACGCTACAACATGTTCCCCAGCGCCGAGCTGAACGGGGAAGGCAAGCCCGGCATCAGCAGCGGCACCGTGCTGAAGGCCGTGCAGGAGACCGCACAGGCGAAGCTGCCGCGCGGCTACGACATCGACTGGGCGGGCATCTCGCGCGATGAGGTGAGCACCGGCAACGAGGCCATCGTCATCTTCCTCGTCTGCCTGCTGTTCGTGTTCCTCGTGCTGGCCGCGCAGTACGAGAGCTTCCTGCTGCCACTGCCCGTGATCCTCTCGCTGCCTGCCGGGATCTTCGGGGCCTTCACCTTCCTGGCCATGATGGGCCTGGAGAACAACATCTACGCCCAGGTGGCCATGATCATGCTCATCGGCCTGCTGGGCAAGAACGCCATCCTGATCGTGGAGTTCGCCACGCTGAAGCACCGCGAGGGCCGCACACCGCTGCAGGCCGCGATCGAAGGTGCCAGGGTGCGCCTGCGTCCCATCCTCATGACCAGCTTCGCGTTCACCGCGGGTCTGTTGCCGCTGATGTTCGCCAGTGGCGCGGGCAGCGTGGGCAACCGCACCATCGGCTCGGCAGCCGCCGGGGGCATGGTCTTCGGCACGCTCATCGGTGTGGTGGTGATACCGGGTCTCTACGTCGTGTTCGCCACCCTGGCAGAGAAGATCAACCTGTACCGTGGGCGCAAGGAGGAGAAGGCGCTCACCGAATCCCTTTGAACGATGTCCATCAAGAAGACAATTCCAGCGCTGATCGCGCTGTTCCTCGCCGGATGCGCATCGTACCGCACCGATACGCCCATCCGCACCGCGGAGCTGCCGCGCAGCTTCCAAGGCCAGGCCGACAGTACCAGCGGAGCCACCATCGCCTGGCGCGAGCACTTCAATGATCCCGTGCTGATCGCGCTGATCGACACCGCGCTGCGCAACAATCCCGACCGCCTCATCGCCCTGCAACGGGTGGAGGCGGCCCGTGCGCAGGTGCGCGGTGCGAAGGGTGCACTGCTGCCCGAAGTGGGTGTGGCGGCCAGCGCCGGTGTGCGCAAGTTCGGCCTGTACACCATGGACGGTGCCGGCAACATCACCACCGAGATCACGCCCGGACAGATCGTACCGATCGACCTGCCGGACTACTTCGGTGCCTTCACCGCCACTTGGGAGGTGGATGTTGCGGGACGGCTGCGCAACCTGAAGCGCGGTGCCCAAGCGCGGCTCATCGCCAGTGCCGAAGGCGCCAACTGGGTGACCAGTCAGCTTGTGGCCGAAGTGGCCGCCACCTACTACGACCTGTTGGCGCTGGACAACGAACTGGCGGTGGCCCGTCGCACCATCGCCAGCCAAGAGGAGGCGCTGGAGGTGATCACCGCGCAGAAGGAGACCGGTCGCGCGAACGAGCTGGCCGTGGAGCAATTCACCGCACAGCTGCTCAGTGTGCAGGCCCTGGCGCGGATGATCGAGCAGGACATCCGCGAAACGGAGAACGGTCTCAACTTCCTGCTGGGCCGCTACCCGCAGCCCATCGCCCGCGATCCGCAGGCACTGCTGTCCGCTTTGCCGCTGCTATCCGCAGGCGTTCCGTCCCAGCTCCTCAGCAACAGGCCGGACATCCGCGAAGCGGCGATGAACGTGGAGGCAGCGCGCTTCGATCTGAAGGCGGCCAAGGCGGCCTTCTATCCGACGGTGACGCTCACCGCGCATTATGGGTTGCAGGCCTTCAGCACCGAGTACCTCTTCCAGACGCCGTCATCGCTGGCCTACGGCCTGCTCGGTGGGCTTACCGCACCATTGATAAACCGCGCGGCCATCGAGGCGGAGTTCCGCGGGGCGAAGGCGGAGCAGATCGGCGCACTGCACGATTACCAGCGTAGCTTGTTGAACGGTGTGGTGGAGGTGAGCAACGCGCTTGCCAACGTGCGCACCCTGCAGGAGGTGGATTCGCTGAAAAGCCGCCAGAGCGAGGTGATGGTGCGCTCGGTGGAGACCGCCACGGAGCTGTATGGCGCGGCACGCGCGGAGTACCTGGAGGTGCTCTTCGCCCAGCAGAACGCCCTGCAGGCTCAACTGGAGCTCTTCGATGTGAAGCGCCGCCAGCGCTTCGCCACGGTGGACCTGTACAGGGCGCTGGGTGGTGGTTGGCGGTGAGCCTACCCATGCAAATGGTCGCTTTGGTTCTGCATTGACATCACCTGTCTGACCGCTGTGCCCACAAGGGTTCGGTATCTTCGCCGCTCCTTCTGCACCCCATGCGCATCTCCTGGAACTGGCTCCTTCAATACGCTGATGCAGGCCTCAGCCCCCAACAGGCCGCCGCCATCCTCACCAGCACCGGCCTCGAATGTGAACGGGTGGAGCTGCACGAACCCATCAAGGGCATGCTGGAGGGAGTGGTAGTGGGCCACGTGCTGGAGTGCCGCAAGCATCCCGATGCCGATCGCCTGAGCGTGACGATGGTGAACATCGGTGCGGGCGAGCCGGTGCAGATCGTCTGT
>JALOLX010000350.1 GCA_025455765.1 Flavobacteriales bacterium
AGGCTTCGGCGAGGCCTTGCGACAAGGTGCTGCGGCCTTCCTGGCACAGCGTGGAGGCCACCGCCATCACCTGGCCTGCGCGCAGCTCGCCCTTGACCAGCAAGGACTTCACCAAGGTGTCGAAGTCGCCCGGCACAGCACCCTTGCGCACCACACCGCACACCGGCACGGCGCTGCGCTGCTCGATCTCCTCACGGGCGCTGACCTTGCCGCTCGATGCGTTCCAGATCAGCACCAGCGCCATACCACCCACCAGGCCGAGCAGCCCGGCCACGAAGGTGATGAGCGTGCGGTTGGGGCTCACCGGCTCCTTGGCCACTGTGGCGGGTTGCAACACGCGGTGGAAGCTGATCAGCGCGCTCGAAGCGATGGAGGCCTCGATGCGCTTCTGCGAGAGGAACTCGTACACCTGTTTCTGGAGCTGGAATTCGCGATCCAGCACCTGCATGTCGCGCTCGCGCTTGGGCAGGCCATCGAAGCGGGTAGAGGCCTCGGCCAGCGCCTTGTCCAGTTCCTCCTGCTTGGTCATCACCTCGCTCTTGTTGCGGGCAATGGCCTCCTTGATGTACCGGATCACCTCGGCGATCTTGGCATCGTGGCTCACCACCTGACCGCTCTCCGCGGTGTAGCGGAAGAGCAGGTCGCGGCGCTCATCGCGCAGTTGCTTCAAGCGTTTGGCCAGCTCGGTGAGCAACAGATCTCCGAAGCCGAAGTTGATCGCCGCACCATCGAAGTAATCGCCTTCCGCGATGTAGGCTTCAAGTTCGTTCACCGCCTTCGCGTTCATCTCCAAGTTGATGCGCTGCACCTCCAAGCTGCTCAGTTGGCGCAGTCCCGTCTCGGTCTCCTGCAGGGTGTTCACCACGCGGTTGTCGCGCTTGTACTGCTCCAAGCGTGCTTCGGCATTGGTGAGGTCCTCGCCTACCTTCTTCAACTTCTCGTCGATGAACCGCACGGTCTGGTTGGCCGCCGCACTGCGCGTGTTCACGTAGTCGTCCATGTAGGCCTTGCACAGCGCATTGGCCAGGTCGGCGGTGCGCTGGGCGTTCTGGTCCTTGTACACCACGCGCAGCACCGCCACTTCCTTGTCCACGGCCGTTACATCCAGGCGCTCGCTCACCGAGGCGATCAAGCCATCGCGACTATGCAGGATGATGGCATAGGGCCCGAACAACTCCAGGCCGCGCGCCTGGATCAACGCGTGCTGGGCGCTCACGGTGATGACTTCATTGCCGATGAGCAGGGGCTCGCCAAGACGCCCTTTGGAGACCGCGCCTTCCTCGCCTTCGCCCGGTCCGAAGGTGAAGCTGCTGTCCGGCGCGATGTCCAGGCGCCAGGTACGATCGAGCATCTTCGGATCCGTGAGCGTGCTCGTTACGGCGATGGGTGAATCGTCATAGAGCTCGGTGTTCTTCATCTGCCCGATACGAGCGATGCGCACGAATGACCCGAGGCTGTCCAAGGCCTTGCCCACCAGCAAGGGGCTCTTCAGCACCTCGGCCTCCGATTCGATCTTGTTCTCGGCACTGAACACGTCGAAGTCCTGGTACAGCACGTTGTTGCTGAAGCCGTACTTCTGATCGTCCAACTTGATGCGGGCGATGGACTGATAGGTGTTCGGCGTGTAGCTCACCATCTTCCGCGCCACGAACAGGGCCAGGAAGAAGCAGCCCAGGATCACCGGAAGCCCTTTGAGGAGGATGAGGATGTGGCGCTTCATGGAGGTTACTTGCCAGCGACGGAAAGGATGAGGGCCACAGCAGTGATGGCACTGGCGAAGGGGATGATGATGTTCGCACGCTGCGCCAGCGCTTTGTGGTTGCGCGACGGCACGTTCACCAGATCGCCGGAGCGCAGCACGATGGCGTTGGCGCGTTGTTCATCCAGCACGGTCATGTCCACCCGGTAGCTCACGCCGTTGCGCACCACTTCCACCTTGCTCTTGTCCGCGAAGTCGGTGAGCCCCTGGGTCATGCCCAGCACTTCGCCCAGCGTCACGCGCTCCTTCTCCATCACATAGCCGCCGGGCGAACGCACCTCACCCAGCACGGTCACCGTGCGGTTCAGCACCTTCACCACCACCACGGGATCCACCAGGTTCTTGGCGTACAGCGTGCGCAGGGTGTCCTGTGCCGCGCTGCAGGTGAGCCCGCCCAAGCGCACAGGGCCCAGGCCAGGCAGCATCACCACGCCGCGCTCATCCACCAGCAACCACTTGCCGAACGACTCGTTTGTGTTGTAGATGGTGAACAGCGAACCCACGCTCAGCTCGTCGTGGTTCCACAC
Source organism: Flavobacteriales bacterium (assembly GCA_025455765.1). Taxonomy (GTDB): domain Bacteria; phylum Bacteroidota; class Bacteroidia; order Flavobacteriales_F; family PHOS-HE28; genus PHOS-HE28. The sequence continues at coordinate 2,287 of JALOLX010000350.1, forward strand.
GCTCACGGTGAGCTTGTCGTCGGCCTTGATGGGCTGCGCGAGCAGGGTGCGCAAGGACCAGTGCGGTAAGGAGGAGGAAGTGGTGTGCGCGCATGGTTCAGAACATGGCGGCGTTGCCTGCAATGGCCCGCGCGATGCGGCCTTTCAGTGACCTCTTCTCCTTGGTCAGGAGCGCACGCACCTGGATGATCTTGTCCAGCACCACCTTGATGCGCTCCAGGTCCCCATCGCCCTTCACCACGTAGTCGAAGGCACCGTACTTCAAGGCATCGACGGCCACCTTCACATCCTCCTGCCCGCTGAGCAACACCACATGCACGTGTGGCGAGTTGCGCTTGATGCGCTTGAGGACCTCCACCCCGTTCCAGGGTTCCATCTGGTGGTCCAGGAAGATCACATCGGGTTCGCGGTCCAACCACTCCAGGCATTGTACCCCGTCGTGGAAGAGGGTCACCCGCTCGTAGCCGAGGCCTTTCAGGTGTTTGCCGTAAAGGGCTGCGGTGAACAGGTCGTCATCGACCAGGTGGATGTTGAGTTGCTCGATGGGTTGCATGGCGTTCGGTTTGGCCCGGTGTTTACGACTGGCGTGCCACGCCCATAACCTGCTGTAGAACAGTGTGATACAAGTTTTCGATACCACTTCTTCTTTCCAGAATATGGAAGATCCGATGCCTTTCGGAATTTGGAAGGCGTGTTTCCTGACCACCGGGCAGAGCTCCCCACGAGGTCCATCTCCCACCGCGGGCGCCAGCTCCAGCGCGCATAGCCACTGCACGGGCGTGAGGACCGTGAAGCAACTCCACCCCACATACTTCGCAGCCACGACGCCCGTTACCTTAGCCGACCTGTCCATGACCCGGCCGCTGCTGTTCCTGTTCGCCCTCCTGTTCGC
>JALOLX010000351.1 GCA_025455765.1 Flavobacteriales bacterium
TATGCCGAAGCATCGTCGCGCGGCGTACCCTCGTTGACGCGCCTCACCGGCGGTGTGGAGGATGCCGTGCGGGATGGCATCAATGGCAGGGTCTTCCCCTTCGCCGCCGACGCGGATGCGTATGCCGCGTACATCGCAGGGCTTTGGGCGGATCAGCAGGCCTACGAGGCACTGGCGCGCTCCTCTTTCGCCGAATACCGGACGCGCTTGAACTGGCTGGTGGTGGGGCAGCAGCTCCGCGCCGTGCTGGAGGACGCTGCTGGCGCCTGATCGGGCAGGTGCGTTCAGGCGGCCGCAGCGATCTTTGCGCCCCCATGAGCCAACGCGCGGTCACACCCCGTCCCACTACCCGTGCAGCGAAAGCCGCCTTCGTGGCCGAGACCCTGGCCGCCCTCTACCCCACCACGACCGTACCGCTGGACCACGAGGACCCGTACACCCTGTTGGTGGCGGTGCTGCTGAGCGCGCAGTGCACGGACAAGAAGGTGAACGAGATCACCCCGCTGCTCTTCGCCAAGGCACGCACCCCGCAGCAGATGGTGAAGCTGAGCGTGGAGCAGATCCAGGACATCATCCGCCCTTGCGGCTTGTCGCCCATGAAGAGCAAGGGCATCCATGGCTTGAGCCGGATCATCTTGGAGGAGCACGGGGGGCAGGTGCCGGCGGACATGGCCGCGCTGGAGCGGATGCCGGGGGTGGGCCACAAGACGGCGAGCGTGGTGATGGCGCAGGCCTTCGGGGTGCCTGCCTTTCCGGTGGATACCCACATCCATCGCTTGGCATGGCGGTGGACCTTGAGCACGGGCAAAAGCGTGGAGCAGACCGAGGCCGACCTGAAGAAGCTGTTCCCCGAGGACACGTGGAACGAGCTGCACATCCGCATCATCTACTTCGGCCGCGAGCACTGTCCGGCCAAGGCCCATGACCCGCTGAAGTGCCCCATTTGCAGCGTGATCGGGCGGCGGGAGCTGTTCAAGTAGGCGCCTCGGGGCGGTGTACCTTCAGTGGAGTCTGGATCATATCCTATTGACCGAACGGAATGCACTCCGTCATTGGAAATTGAACTGGTCGTTCAAGGAGGAGGGATGATCAAGGATCTCCATACGACATGCTCCTGCGACCCCTTCAGGGTCGGAAGATGACACTTGACCAACGATGCCCTTCGGGCTAATATTTGTGACCCCGTTGGGGTCATGATACACATACCCTTGCTATGCCTCCCCTGGGGTCGCATACAGGTGATAAGGGATCGAAAGCGAGGTCCGACCACCGTACGGCAGGTGGCAGCTTCATCTTCCTCCTCAGCCTTACCTCGGACTCCACTGAGCATACCTTTGTTCCCGCGATGGGGACCGTGGGGTATTATCTGGCGCTGCCGTTCATCTACGGGATCGCGCTGCTCCCCTTCCCGCTGCTGTACCTGCTCTCGGACGGGGTGTACTGGCTGCTGTTCCGGGTGATCGGCTACCGGCGGCAGGTGGTATTGACCAACCTGCGGAACAGCTTCCCGGAGCGCACCGAGGCGGAGATCCAGGCCATTGCGGACCGCTTTTTCCGCTGGTTCTGCGACCTGACGTTGGAGACCTTGAAGACCTTGACGATCGGTCCGGAGGCGGTGCGCGAGCGGGTGGCGTTCAGGAACATCGAACTCTTACAGCGGTATGCCCGTGAAGGCCGGAGCGTGATCCTGGTGCTGGGGCACTACGGCAACTGGGAGCTGGCGGGGGCGCGCTACAGCCAGGAGAAGGACATCCCCCAGCTGTACGTGGACGGCCACAGCCTTCATCGCGGACCAGACGCCGTCGCCGGAGCGGGCCTACTGGATGACCTTTCTGGGGCAGGACACGCCGGTGTTCTTGGGAACCGAAGCGTTGGCCAAAAAATTGGACCAGCCGGTGATCTACATCAGCATCACCCGCCCGAAGCGTGGTTATTATTGCATGGCGATGGAGCTACTGGTCGGGGAACCTTCCACCTCTGAGCCGGGTGCGATCACCGAGGCGCACACGCGGCGGTTGGAGGCCGATATCCGGAACGTTCCCGAACTTTGGCTCTGGACCCATCGCCGTTGGAAACACAAACGCCCTTCAACTGTTAGATAGTCGTGCGAACCGAGAAAGAACTCATTCTCGCCACCAAGCCGTACGCCCAGGAGATCCGCTGGAAGAGCTGGTGGCACTTGTTCTCCACTGGCGTGGTGCTGGGGGGGGCCTACTTCGGCATCTTCTGGCCAGCCAGCCCGTTGTGGCTGCGCATCACGTGCAGCGTGCTGGCGGGGCTCACCATCGCCCGGATGTTCATCATCTACCATGACCATCAGCACAAGGCCATCCTTCAGGATTCCAAGTTCGCTGACGCGGTGATGACCCTGTGGGGGCTGTTCATCCTGGCGCCCACCAGCATCTGGAAGCGTTCGCACGACCACCACCATAAGCACAACTCTAAGCTCTACACCAGCAGCATCGGGTCGTACCCCATCGTAACGCGGGAGAAGTATTTGAGCATGAGCCGGGGTGAGCGCGCGGTGTACAACTTCACGCGTCATCCGCTCACCATCGCCTTCGGCTACCTGTTCGTGTTCGTGTACGGCATGTGCATCCGCAGCTTCATGAACAACCGCGACAAGCACTGGGACTCGTTGCTGGCGTTGGTGCTGCATGTGGTGATGGGTGTGCTCATCGTCGTGTTCCTGGGCTGGACCTCGTTCTGGCTGGGCTTCGTGGTGCCGGCGGTGATCTCGTTGGGCTTGGGGGCCTACCTGTTCTATGCCCAGCACAACTTCCCCACGGCCACGTTCGCAGACAAGGACGGCTGGAGCTATGTGAACGCGGCCTTGGGCAGCAGCAGCTACATGCGCATGAACCCGGTGATGCACTGGTTCACGGGCAACATCGGCTACCACCACATCCACCACTTGAACGCGCGGGTGCCGTTCTACAGGCTGCCGGAGGCGTTCAAGGCGATCCCCGAACTACAGCAGGCGAAGACCACTTCGTTGATGCCTGCAGAGGTGATCCGGTGCCTTCGTCTGAAGGTGTGGGACCCGGACCTGGGCCGCATGATCGGTCGCCGCGACCTGGCGATGTAATTAGAAGCCATCTCAAAATGATCCTTCGGGCTGTACCGGGGCCTTTTTCGGGCATCCGTCGTTGCTCAACCCTTACAGAGCGTCCAGCTATGCGCGGGTATCGCGCCTAGGCTGCCCTAAAAATTCCTCCGGCTCGCTGCCAAAAACTATTTTGAGACGGCTTCTAGGCTACAGAACGCACGAAGCCCCGGGGGAAGGACCTCCGGGGCTTCGTGTTGAGGGGGGGTGTGCTCAGTTCAGGATCAGGTCGATCTCGCCAACGGGGGGGGCATGGACCACACGGAGGGCCTTGCTGTAGGCGAGGATGGCGTTGATGCTGTGCTGGCTGGGCCCCATGGCGGTGTTCGGGTTGCTGTTGCGGGGCTTGCGGCGGGAGTTCTTACGAAGGGTAGAATGCGTCATGCACGGGTGGTTTGGTGGTCGTTCCGGTGGATGAACGGCGGGTGCCGACCGCTTACGGTGTGGGAGCGGCGGCCAGGGTGTATTACCTCTGCTCAGGCGCGGTCCATGGCCAGGTCGTGGTGCTTGATCATCTTGCGCATGTTGATCAAGGCGTAGCGCATGCGGCCCAGGGCGGTGTTGATGCTCACCTCGGTAAGGTCGGCGATCTCCTTGAAGCTCATGTTGAGGTAGGTGCGCATGATCACCACCTCGCGCTGCTCCTCGGGCAGGTGGTCGATCAGCTTGCGCACATCGGCATCGATCTGCACGTTCACCAGCTGCTGTTCGATGTTCTGCACGTTCACCAGCTGCTGTTCGATGTTCTTGCCGGGCTGGGCCTGGGTGGCGAACACATCATGCTCGTGTGCGATGCGCATCACCCAGGGCAGGAACTTCCCTTCCTCGTTGTACTTGCCCGACTTCAGGGTGTGCACCACCTTGATGAAGACGTCCTGGAAGAGGTCGTCGGCGATCTCGCGGTCGCGCACCAGCAGGTAGATGTGTGACCACACCTTGCGCTTATGGCGGTGGAGGAGGATCTCGAACGCCTTCTCGCTTCCCTCCAGATAGAGTTGGACGAGTTCCTGTTCGGTCAGCAGCCCTGCCTTGGCAGGGGTAAGAAGCTTGGATAGCATGGCCTTCCCTTTTTGGTCCGTGATGGATCAAGTACTGTCAGGGTAGAGGTCGTGCTATGCGCTGCTGAGGTTGGTGGGTAAGAACCGGACGAGGTGTCCGTGTGTTGGTCTAGACGCTCGTTGAGGATGTAACGTTGCCTGTTCCACAAAATTGTGTGGCGGGGCACTTCCTCCTTCGAACATCCCAAAGATAGATCGTCCCGCGGGTCCGGGGCAATACCGATGCCTAAATTCGCGCCGCCTTTGCCTGCCCCTGTCCATAACGCCCCTGCTGCCACACCGGAAAAAAGCCGCCGTGGATCCCCCGCGTTCATCCGCGTGGAAGGCGCCCGGGTGCACAACCTGAAGAACATCGACGTGGCCATCCCACGGGGCAAGCTGGTGGTGATCACGGGCTTGAGCGGCAGCGGCAAGAGCAGCCTGGCCTTCGACACGCTCTATGCGGAAGGGCAGCGGCGCTACGTGGAAAGCCTCAGCAGCTATGCGCGGCAGTTCCTCGGCAGGCTCGAGAAGCCCGATGTGGACCGCATCATCGGCATCAGTCCGGCCATCGCCATCGAGCAGAAGGTGATGACCAGCAACCCGCGGAGCACCGTGGGCACCAGCACGGAGATCTACGACCACCTGAAGCTGCTCTTCGCCCGCGTGGGCCGCACCTATTCACCGGTGACCGGCAACGAAGTGCGGCGCCATACGGTGGACGATGTGGTGGCGGGCGTGAACAGCTTCGCGGCGGGAAGCCCGGTGCTGCTCTTGGCGCCCCTGCACCTGCCGCCTGGCCGGGGTTTGCGGGAGCACTTCGACATCCTGCATCAGCAAGGCTTTGCGCGGGTACACGATGGCAAGGAGGTACACCGCATCGAGGACCTGCTGGCTGCGAAGACCGCGGTGAAGGGCACGTGGTTCCTGGTGGTGGACCGTGTGGTGGCCGCCCCGGGCGACAATGAGGCCGAGAGCCGTGTGGCCGACAGTGCTGAGAGCGCCTTCTTCGAGGGGCAGGGCGAGCTGATCCTGCTGGGTCCGAACAACGAGCAGCGCGGCTACAGCGACCGCTTCGAAGCGGACGGCATCCGTTTCGACGAACCCAGCCCCAACCTGTTCAGCTTCAATGATCCGGTGGGCGCCTGCACGCGCTGCGAAGGCTATGGCAGCATCATCGGCATCGACCACGACCTGGTGATCCCGGACAAGAGCCTGAGCCTTTATGATGACTGCGTGGCGCCGTGGCGGGGCGACAAGCTCAGCGAGTGGAAGGTGGACTTCATCCGCGACAGCTCCAAGCATGACTTCCCCATCCACCGCCCCTACCGCGAGCTGACGGCCGCGCAGCGCGAGCTGCTGTGGAAGGGCGCGCGCGGTGTGGCCGGCATCGACCGCTTCTTCCAGTACGTGGAGGAGAAGAGCTACAAGATCCAGTACCGTGTGCTGGCCAGCCGCTACCGGGGCAAGACCACCTGTCCGGACTGCGGCGGCACACGCTTGCGCAAGGAAGCCCGCTATGTGAAGGTGGGCGGGCGCGACATCACCGAACTGGTGCAGCTGCCCATCGCCGAGTGCCAGCGCTTCTTCGCCGGGCTGCAGCTCAACGAGCAGGACCAGCGCATCGCATCGCGCCTGTTGAAGGAGATCGGCAACCGCCTGGACTACCTGGTGGACGTAGGCGTGGGCTACCTCACCCTGGACCGGCGCAGCAATACCCTGAGCGGAGGCGAGACGCAGCGCATCGACCTGGCCACCTCTTTGGGCAGCAGCCTGGTGGGCAGCATGTACATCCTCGACGAGCCTAGCATCGGCCTGCACTCGCGGGACACCGAGCGGCTCATCGGCGTGTTGAAGAAGCTGCGCGACCTGGGCAACACGGTCATCGTGGTGGAGCACGATGAGAGAAGCTGCGCGACCTGGGCAACACGGTGATCGTGGTGGAGCACGATGAGGATGTGATGCGTGCAGCGGACCACATCATCGACATGGGCCCGATGGCTGGATCGCACGGTGGCCGGGTGGTCTTCACCGGCACCCACGCCGAACTGCAGGAGAACGACGGCCTTACGGCGCAGTACCTCACGGGTCGCATGGCCATTGCGGTACCTGCGCGCCGCCGTCCGGTAAAGGACAAGCTTATTGTACGCGGTGCGGCGGAGCACAACCTGAAGGGCATCGACGTGGCCTTCCCCCTGAACATGCTCACGGTGGTGACGGGTGTGAGCGGCAGTGGGAAGACCACACTGGTGAAGCGCATCCTGCACCCGGCCCTGAAGCGCACCATGGAGGGCTACAGCGACCGGCCGGGCGAGCACAAGGCGCTGGAGGGCGACCTGCACCGC
>JALOLX010000352.1 GCA_025455765.1 Flavobacteriales bacterium
GATGATCCGTTGGTATGTTCGAAGGAGGTGTTCTCCGCACCGATCAGCTCAGCGATCACCGCATAGGTTCCATCGATGCTGTCCTTGTAGTAGACCAGGTAGCGGAAGGTGTCGTCCGCGCAGCTCTCATTGGGGTTGTTCCAGGAGAGGCTGTTCAACAGGGCCTCGCAATCGTTGTCCAAGGTCACCGTGGGCGCACATGGTGGAGTAAGGTCCACCGGCACACCACAGGTCTCCTGGCTCCAATTGAGCAAGGGCGATACGATATCCGGATCGCTGTAGGCCCCGCTGCTGCGCACCACATAGCAATAGGTCTCGCCGTTCTCCAGACCGGTATCCACGAAGCTGGTGGTGGTGCTCGTTCCCAGCAGGGTGAGATCAGCGCCATTGACGCGATACACTTCATAGAGCGTATTGGTCCACGGCGTGCTGGCGGTCCATTGCACGGTGATCTGCTCATCGTTGGGCACCGCGGTGATGAGGACCGAGCTTGCCGGGCTGCTGGATCCGATCACATCCACGGTAGGTTGGTCCGCACGGCCGATCAGTTCCACGCGATAGACATGCGCGCCATCCTGCGTGTTGAGGCCCTGGTCCACGAAGAACGTATCGGGATGGTCCAGGAAGGGATGGATGCCGCTGGTGTAGATGAGGGTATTGGCGGTAGTGAAGCCCGATCCGCGGTACAGCCGGAACTGGTAGGGCCCAGGACGCTGCACGGTATCCAGGTCGAAGGCGTTGCTCCAGCGCACGGAATCCACGCCCACGCTCACATCGGTAACGCCTACGCTCACCTGCGTGATCACGGGCACCTGGCGATCAAGCAGGGCGCAGAACTCTTCGCTGGCCAGGCTCTCGGCCCCATCCTCGAACACCGCGATCACCATGTAGCAGTACTCATTGCCGATCACCAGTCCGTTCTGGTCGGTGAAGGTGGTGGTGTTCACCCCGTCCACCTCGGCCAGGAAGGTGTAGCCCGTGTAGGCCGGCACACCGGTCTCGCAGTGGTCCGGATCGAAGCCGAAGAGGCCGCTTCGCCGGTAGATGTGATAGCCCACGGCGTTCGTGCACGGGCTGGTGGACCAGCTCAGTTCGATGGCGTCGCCGAGCGGGGTTGCCGCAGGATCCTCAGGTGCAGGTGCGATGACCCGGATGTTCATGGTGCCGAAGTCGACCAACTGCACGGGCAGGTCGTTATCGATCGCAGAGAACACCACCTGATAGGGCTGCTGGCGCACATGAGCGCACACCGTGCTCCACAGGAAGGTGCCCGTGCCGGGGTTGCCGGGAAGCAGATCCTCGAACACGGCAGGTGATACGCCGACATTGAACGGCGAACCGAGCGCATCGAGGGTCACCTGTTGCGCCAGATCGGGATCGGTGGCGCTCACTTCGAAGGTGAGGAACGTACCCGCCAAAACACAGGTATCGGGAAGGTCTTCCAGTTGTGGCGGCTGGTTGGAGCAGGCGATCACGGTGATCTGCATATCGCGCAGCACGGCCCCCACCTCCACCCAGATCCCGTTCACCAGGCGCCATTCACGCACAATGAAAGCGATGTTGTATTCGCCTTGTGTGGAGGGCGCATTCCAGGTGATGGTGCCTGTAGTGGGGTTGATGGTATAGTTGGGACCCGGATAGGTATAGCCGCTGATCGGAAGGCCGCCAGCACCCAGGCACACCGTAGGTTGGAAGGAGAGGCTATCTCCGTCAGGGTCAAAAGCAGCGGGGTTGTGGATCCACGGCTGGTTGATGCAGGCGTTCTGGATCGGCGAGTTGTCGAAGCGGGCCGAGCAGTTGTGTCCGGTAAAGGGTGAGATCACCAGGGTGGTCTGCAACGCGAAAGCCTGCGCGATGGAGTTGGGCACGTTCAGCACCCCACCGTTGCGGTTCGGGTCTTCCATGCGCAGGACGAAGACCCCAGGTCCCGTGTAGGTATGGATGGCGGAGTACAGGTTGCGTCGCAGGTCACGGGGCGGATCGTCCAGCGTTTGGTTGCGCGGGATCGTATCCAACGGTGAACCATCTCCCCAATCCAGCACCAGTTCCGGGCGGTCAGCCGGCGCGCTCAGCTTGGTGTAGGTGATGATGGTGGCCTCGTAACGCAGGTCGAACGGGTCTTCCGTGAGCTTGCACACCACGATCTCGCCCGCCCGGTTGTGGGTGGCGTGCACGGAGTTGGCCGTGAAGAACACGACGGCCATGAGCAGGGGATATCTGTGGGTGGCGTGCACGGAGTTGGCCGTGAAGAACACGACGGCCATGAGCAGGGGATATCGAAGCAGCGCGCGCACGAAGGAGAACAAAGTTCGGTGATCCCGGGCCGCCTGCAACGCGCCGGCGCATTATTTCAGGTGCGGACGTCCCCGGGCAGGGAGCGGCAGGGGCGCTGAGGCCAGTATCTTCGTCGCCCCGCCCATGATCGACCTCCTCAAGACCACGCGCCCTTCGGCCACCCGCGACACCCTCGTGGTGGTGGACGAACCCGGTCGGCTCAAGCAGCTCGACCTCACCCGCAACGACCGGCAGTACCTCGCCGAGCAACTCGCCCGTCGTGCAGGGGATGCCATGGTGGCGCGGTTGCTGGCCGCCAAGCGGCGCGAGGCCCAGGTGATCAGCCTGTGCGACAACGCCGACCATACCCTCGCGCTGGTGGAGGGCGCCGCGCTGGGCTGCTACAGCTTCCGCAAATACAAGAGCGACGAGAAAGGTGCACCGTCCCTGCAAAAGATCAGCGTTCTGGCCCCCGAGGTGAGCGCGGCCCAGCTGGAGGAGCTGGCGGACCTCTGCGATGCCACTTGGACCGCCCGCGACCTGGTGAACGAACCGGTCAGCTTCCTCAATGCCGTGCAGCTCAGCGCCGAGATCCGTACGCTGGCCAAGAGCGCAGGCTTCAAGGTGGAAGTGATGGAGCGCAGCCGCATCGAGGCCCTGGGGCTCAGTGGCCTGCTGGCCGTGAACAAGGGCAGCGTGGACCCGCCCACCTTCAGCGTGCTGGAGTGGAAGCCGAAGGATGCGGTGAACAAGCGGCCGGTGGTGCTCGTGGGCAAAGGCGTGGTGTACGACACCGGCGGTCTCAGCCTGAAGCCCACGCCCAACAGCATGGACCAGATGAAGTGCGACATGGCCGGTGCTGCTGCGGTGGCCTGCGCCATGGCCGTGATCGCCCGCCAGCAACTGCCCGTGCACGTAGTGGCCCTGGTGCCCGCCACGGACAACCGTCCCGGTGGCAATGCCTACGCGCCCGGCGATGTGGTGCGCATGCACAGCGGCCTCACCGTGGAAGTGATGAACACCGACGCGGAAGGGCGCATGATCCTGGCCGACGCCCTGAGCTACGCCGAACGCTACAAGCCTGAACTGGTCATCACCATCGCCACGCTCACCGGAGCTGCCATGCGTGCCATCGGCACTTACGGCAGTGCAGTGATGGGTACTGCACCAGAGGCGGAGTTCAACGCGCTGGCACAGGCCGGTGAACGGGTGTTCGAGCGCCTCGCCCGACTGCCCTTCTGGGAGGAGTATGACGAGGAGATCAAGAGCGATGTGGCCGACATCAAGAACCTCGGTAGCGACCTGGCCGGCGCCCAAACGGCGGGCAAGTTCCTGGCGCGTTTCACCACGCATCCGTTCATCCATGTCGACATCGCGGGTCCGGCCTTCCTGACCCGCAAGGACAGCTACCGCACCAAGGGCGGTACCGGCGTGGGTGTGCGCTTGTTCTACGAGTTCATCAAACAGCGCGCCGGGAAGTAGGTCCTGTCGCCCACAACCATCTCCGCCCACCCGCCATTCGGCCCTCCCTTGAAATGACCCAGCACATCGAACAGGCCCCACTGCGCGTAGGCATCTCCTGCGGCGATCTCCATGGCATCGGCATCGAAGTGGTGCTGAAGTGCTTCGAGGATGCGCGCATGCATACGGACATCACGCCCATCCTGTACGCTTCGGCGCAAGTGGTGAGCCACCACCGCAAGCAGTTGAAGCTGGAGGAGGTGCAGTTCCAAGGCGTGGACGATGCGCGCGACGCTGTGGCCCGCAAGTTCAACGTGGTGAACGTATGGCAGGAGGAGCTGGCCTTGGAGTTGGGCAAACCCTCTGGAGCGCTGGCGGCTTATGCGGTGAAGAGCCTCGAAGCCGCCGTGCAGGACCTGGCCAGCGGCAAGGTGGATGTACTGGTGACGGCTCCCATCGACAAGCACGCCATGCAGCAGGCCGGTTTCGCGTTCCCGGGCCACACCGAATACTTGCAGCACATGGCAGGCGTGGAAAGCGGCGTGCTCATGTTGCTGATGGGCGAAGGCTTGCGCGTGGGCACGGTCACCGGTCACATTCCGTTGAAGGATGTGGCCGCCGCCATCACCACCGAGGCCATCGTAGCCAAGGCGCGCCTGCTGCACCAAAGCCTTTTGCGCGACATCGGCGTGGCCACACCGCGCATTGCCATTCTGGGCCTCAACCCGCATGCTGGAGATGGTGGTGCATTGGGCAGCGAGGACAAGGAACGCATCGCGCCCGCTGTACGGCGGCTGCAGGAAGAGGGCATCCAAGCGATGGGTCCCTACCCGGCCGATGGCTTCTTCGGCAAGGGCAGCTACGCCCACTTCGATGGGGTGTTGGCCATGTACCACGACCA
>JALOLX010000043.1 GCA_025455765.1 Flavobacteriales bacterium
GGTGAGGGCGCTGACGTTGGTGTTGGGGTGATCGCCGTATGCGTTGGGGTCGCCGCTGTAGGCCTTGCTGGCGGTGTTCAGCTGGGCATGTACCTCCAGGCCCACCACCAGTTCGTAGCGTTCGCTCCAGTGCGGCGCGTTGCTGCCGGTCACCACTTCCTTCGGCGTGCTCATGTCAGCAGCTGGCGATAAGTTCCTTCATGATGCGGGTGAGCTTGGGCTCGGCGCCTTCCGCCACGCGCTGTACCATCTCGTGGGTGGTCTTCTCGATACGGCCTTTCACACCCATATCGGTGATCACGCTCATGGCGAAGCAAGGCAGCCCCATGTGGCGTGCGGCGATCACTTCGGGGACCGTGCTCATGCCCACGGCATCGCCACCGATCACCCGCACATAGTGGTATTCGGCGGGTGTCTCCAGGGTGGGACCGGTGAGGCCCACGTAGCATCCTTCCTGCACGGCGATGCCGTTCTGCTGCGCAATGGCCTTGGCCTTGGCGATGAGCGCATGGTCGTACGGCTCGCTCATGTCCGGGAACCGGGGACCCAGCTCATCGATGTTCTTGCCGATGAGCGGATTGGGGAAGAGGCAGATGTGGTCGTTGAGGATCATGAGGTCGCCCGTCTCGAAGGCCGGGTTCACCCCGCCGCAGGCGTTGCTCACGAAGAGGCGCTGGATCCCCAGGAATTTCATGACGCGAACGGGCAGCACCACCTCGTCCATCGTCCAGCCTTCGTAATAGTGGAAGCGTCCCTGCATGGCCACCACGGGCTTGCCACCGAGCATGCCGAACAGCAGGCGACCTGGATGGCCCTGCACGGTGCTCACCGGGAATTCGGGGATGTCGCCGTAGGGGATGGCGCATTTCACATCGATCTCCTTGCCCAAGCCGCTGAGGCCGGTGCCGAGGATGATGCCGGTCTCAGGCGTGAAGCCACCGGTGGCCTTCTTCAGATGGTCAGCGATGCGCTGGATGCGGTGCAACATGGTGACGGATGAGGTCGGCGAAGCGTTCGGGTTCGTTGAGGATCACGGCCTGCATGCCCACGACCACCACCGGCACCGTGTCCCAAGGTCCTCCGCTCAGGAGGGGCATCAGGCGCACGGCATCCTTTTCCGTGGTGATCAGCATGCGCGGACCGGCCGCGAATTTAGCCATTCGCCCTGCGAGGTCCTCCATGTCGCCCGCGCTGAACGCGTGGTGGTCCGGGAACGAGGCATGCGACACCGAACGGACCAGGCCGCTGACATGGGCCAGCAACAAGGCGGGATCGGCGATGCCGGTGACCAGCAGCGCGTGGTTCGCTGCAAGGTCGGAGGCCTTCAGCGGCTCATGGGTGAACTGCCCTGCGCCGGTGCTGATGCGTGTCGGCCGATCATAGGCGATGCCTGCGAAGAAGAGGTGTTGGTCGCTGCGTAGGCCCAGACGATGACGCCAGCGCTGTTGTGTCGGGAGGTCCGGTAGGGCTGGACATTTGGTCACCACCACCGCCTGGGCCGCAGCAGCACGATCACGCAGGTCGCGCAACCGGCCGGCAGGCACCAACGCATCATCGCAGTACGGCCGCTGCCAGGTGGTGAGCAGGATGTTCAACCCCGCGTCCAAGGCACGGTGCTGCAAGGCATCATCAAGCACCACGGCGCGTACATCGGGTAACGCGCGTTGGATCTCAACGATGGCGGCCACCCGGTCGGCACCAACGAACACACGGGCATCGGGAAAGTGGCGTTTCACCTGCACCGGTTCATCGCCGCTGAGTGCCGCGCTGTCGGTGGCCTTCACTTCGTGGATGTCGGTGCCCTCACGACCGTAACCCCGGCTAAGAGTGGCAACAGGATGCACGCCTTCCAGCACCCGCAGCACCAATTCCAGCAGGGGTGTTTTGCCTGTGCCACCGAGCGCCAGGTTGCCAATGGCGATGGTGGGTACCGTGGGGCGGGTACGTCGGAACACACCGCTATCGTAGAGGGCATGCCGCAGCTTCAAGGCCATGCCCAGGAGCAACGTGATCGGAGCGAAGAGGATCCTTCGGAGGAGCATCGCGTACTTTGCAGGAACGAATTCCAAGGCGAAAGATGCGCATCAAAGAATTGACAGCGGCCCTTGAGGCCTGGGCACCCCGTTCCCTGCAGGAGGAGTACGACAATGTGGGCCTGCAAGTGGGCGACCCGGAGGCCGAAGTATCCAGCGCGCTGGTGTGCCTCGATTGCACCGAGGAAGTGGTGGAAGAGGCGGCCCGGCTCGGCTGCGGCCTCATCATCAGTCACCACCCGGTCATCTTCCGTGGCTTGAAGCGCCTTTCCGGCGGAAGCTATGTGGAGCGCACCGTACTGTCTGCCATCCGGCACGGCATTGCGCTGTACGCCATCCATACCAACCTGGACAACGTGAGCACCGGGGTGAATGCGGAGATCGCTGCTAGGCTTGGGCTTGGCGGGTTGCAGGTGCTGGCGCCCAAGGTGGGTCAGTTGCGCAAGCTGGTGGTGTACGTCCCCGTGGATCACGCCGATGCGGTGCGGGATGCGGTGTTCCGCGCAGGCGCTGGCCATATCGGGAACTACGACGAATGCAGCTTCACGGTGGGGGGCATGGGCACGTTCCGCCCGGGTGCGGGTACAACACCGTTCATCGGGGAGCAGGGGCAGCGGGAGTTGGTGTCAGAGTTCCGGTTGGAGTTCATCTATCCGCTGTCCCTGGAGGCTGCGGTCCTGGCCGCCATGCGCTCGGCCCACCCCTATGAGGAAGTGGCCTATGATCTGGTGCCTTTGGCGAACGAGCATCCGGGGGTGGGGGCTGGACTGGTGGGTGAGCTGGCCGAGCCAGTGGATGAAGCGGCGTTCCTGTCCCGGGTGAAGGAAGCTTTCGACCTGCGGGTGGTGCGGCATACCCGGCTGTTGGGTCGACCGGTGCGGAGGGTGGCGGTGTGCGGCGGATCGGGTGCTTTCCTCATCGGGCGGGCCAAGGCAGCGGGGGCGGACATGTACCTTACGGGCGATGTCAAGTACCACGAATTCTTCGATGCGGACGGGCGGTTGGTGGTGGCCGATATCGGGCACTATGGGAGCGAGCAGTTCACCATGCACCTGATCCAGCGCCGGTTAAGGGAACTTTTCCCTACCTTTGCGGTCCGTTTGACGGAAACCGTCACGGATCCCATCCATCATTCCTGACCAATGGCGAAGAGCGACGTGAAGGATCCGGCCCCCAAAGCCGCTTCGGAGAAGAGGACCATCAGCAAGGCCGATGTTTCGGTCGCCGAGAAGCTCGTGGAGCTTTACCGGCTGCAGCATATCGATTCGCAGGTGGACCGCATCAAGGTCCAGCGTGGCGAACTGCCCCTTGAGGTGCAGGACCTGGAGGATGAAGTGGCCGGTCTGCAGACCCGCCTGAACAAGTTGCAGGAGGAGCTTGCGGAGGTGGAAGGTCAGGTGACCGACCGCCAGAACATGATCAAGGAGGCCAAGGCCCAGATCAAGAAGTACGAAGGCCAACAGGCCAAAGTGCGCAACAACCGCGAATACGACTCGCTCACCAAGGAGATCGAATTCCAGAACCTCGAGATCCAGCTGGCCGAAAAGCGGATCAAGGAGGCCAAGGTGTCCATCGACGCCAAGCGCGCCGTGGTGGAGGAGAGCCGTTCCAAACTCGAGGAGCGCAAGAAGGACCTCGATGTGAAGAAGAAGGAGCTGGACGATATCGTGGCCGAGACCGAAAAGGAAGAGAAGGAGCTGCAGAAGCAGAGCGATGCTGCTTCCAAGCACATCGAAGAGCGCCTGTTGAGCGCCTACCACCGCATCCGCGGCAACACCCGTAACGGTCTTGCTGTAGTGCCAGTGGAGCGCGGATCCTGCGGAGGTTGCTTCAACAGCATTCCGCCCCAGCGCCAGTTGGACATCAGCAGCCACAAGAAGATCATCGTATGCGAGCACTGCGGTCGCGTACTGGTGGATGATTACGTGGTGGGCCGCGTGAAGGGCGCGTAAGCGTTAGGAACTGAACGTAAAAGGCCGGGAGCGATCCCGGCCTTCTTCGTTGGTCCTTGTTCGTCGGCCTTAGGTGCGAATGCTGAAGGTCACGAGGAAGCGCAGATCGCGGCGGTTGAGCACCGTGGGGTCCACGAGGAACTGCGAGTAGGGGAAGGACCGGTCCTCCTGAAGCCCCAGGTTCATGCCGAAGTCCACAGCCACATGGTCGTTGCGGTAGCCGAGGCCTCCCGCGTAGTTCTTCCAGGTGGAACCGCGCCGCACATCGTTCTCCACAAAGGCGTTGGTGCTCAACGCCCATCCCATGCGGTAATACCATGTGCCGAAACGCCACTCGGTGCCTACCCGCACGCTATGCATGGGTGTGAAGCTGAGGGCTACGGCTTCGTTCTCCAGCCGGTAATCATACGTATTGATGAGGCGGTCGGCGGTGCGGAAGCGCGATCGCCTGGGATCATGGTACTCGTAATCCAGGCTCACCAGACCGTTCTTCCCTGCGATGTAGGCCGCACTGGCCACCATGCGCCAAGGGGTTTGGATGCGGTAGGTGAACACCCCATCAGGCGAGGCGGAAGTATAGCGGTCATTCCCCAAGGTGTCCAACGTCCGGAAGGTGGTGACCATGTCGGTCACGTAGGCATCACTGAGCTGCATCCATTGCGGGCTGTGGAACGAAGCCCCCAAGCGCAGGCGATCGGTGACCCGTCCGATGAAACCAAGCTTCAGGTTGAACCCGTTGCCGGTGGTGTTGAGCTCTTCGGTCCAGGTGGCGGTCTCCAGGTCGAGGTTGGTATCCTCGGAGGTCTCCTGGTGGGTGGTGACCCGGCGAAAGCGGTGGCTGGTGATGCCCAGCGAGGCGCCGATATACAGGCGGTCCTCGTAATTGCCGGCGTAGAAGAAGGCAGTGTTGCTGTTGGCACCGCGTGAATCAATGGTGTGGATCTGCTCGGTGGGCGAGCCGAAGGGGATGGCGGGGATGTAGGTGGTGCTGAGGCTGTCGTTCGGGTTGATGGGGTCTATGGCGAAGGTCTCCCATGCAAGACCCGCGGTGAACGGTAGAGCATCGAAAATGCTGTTCTGGCGGATACCATCGGCCTGAATGGCGAGGTCTTCCAGGAACGTGCTGCGAACGCCTCGCGCCACGGACTGGCTGCGGCGGTTGTGGCTCTCCTGGCGATCCAACACCACGCCGTAGGTGGAGCTGCGCCAATTGCTACCCGCTTCGGCGGGGCTGTTGATGATGAGGGCGAGGTTGTTGATGGCGAAGCGGGCTTTGGTGTCGCCGGTGGTGATGCCGTAGGCGATGGCATCCACGTCGTTCACCTCCACCACCGGGGTGATGCTGAGCTCGCTGGTGCGGTACAGTCCGAAGCCGGCGCCGATGGCCACTGGGTCGGCACCCACCGCGCCGAAGGCGTTGGCGAGCCCCGCGCTACGGGCCGTACCGCCAGGTCGCAAGGTGCTAAGGCGCAAGGCATCCACTTCGGTCTGGGCCAGAGCAGGTCCGACCGCGAACAAGACGCTTACCAGGAGCAGCGTCAGGTGGTGACGGGTATGCATGGTGCGCTGGGCTTAGCGGGGCCGCGAGCCACCGTTCCTGCTGGCTGGGGAGGGGTGGTACGCGGGGCAGTACGGGTGGGGGTGTTGCGCGTGGGTGCGGTGCGTTGACCGCCGCTTTCGCGTTGTAGCACCGGGCTGTTCCGGTTGCCTGGTTCGCGCACGGCACCTGGCCTGGTCTGCACGCCAGTGGCACGGGGCGCTTCACGGTATACGGGTGTTGGTCGGCTGCTGGGGCGAAGACCGGCGGGATCGCGCGAGACCACACGGGGCTGGCTGGCCGAGGTGCCGCGGGGGCCGCCCGCAAGACCGCTCCGGGGGCGCACCACCGTCTGGCTGCCACCACCGATGACGATGGGCGAGTAACAGGACCAGCACCCACCGAACGGGCCGGCGTAGGGGCCATTGCCCCAGGGGTCCATGCCCCAGGGCCGGTTCCATCCCATACCCATCGGGCTGTTCCATCCCCAGGGACTGTTCCATCCCATGCCGGGACCCATTCCCATGCCCATTCCCATACCTCCCCACTGGTTGAACATGGATCCTTCCCAGCCCATGCCCGGCTGCATCCAGGGGTCGTTCCACCCCCAGCCGTTGTTCCATCCCATCCACATGCCGTTGCCCGGACGATGCCAGCCCATGCCGTCCCGGGCCGTTCCAGCCATTGGTCCAGCCCAATTGGGTGCCGAAGCCGAAGCGTCCGTAGTTGTAGAAGAACGGATCGTTGTAGGCCATATCGTAGTACCCGCGGCGTGCCTCTTCATTGGCGACCTCGGGGTCATAGTAATCGTCGGTGCCTTGCTCGCCAGGCTGCACTGGCTGCATGCGGGCCTCATCCTCAGGGCTGGGAACAGGCTTGGGGCGCGCGGCCGTCACCGGTTCATCGCCCGGCATGAAGTAGACATCATCGCGCACAGCGGTGGTGTTCTGCGTGCTTGCGCAGGAGGCCAGCAACAGGACCATCAGCATCGGGAGCAACAGGGTGTGCAGGGTTCTCATGGTGCGGTCGGGTTGGTTACTGGTCATCACAGCGGGCAGGCAGGGCTTGCATACCTTCGCCGCTGTTACCTCAACAAAAATAATACCACAAAAGATCGCCATGGCCGATCAACTCACCAAGCGGGCCGACGACTATGCACAATGGTACAACGACCTGGTGCTCAAGGCCGATCTCGCCGAGCACAGCGATGTACGAGGCTGCATGGTCATCAAGCCCCACGGTTACGCCATCTGGGAGCGCATGCAGCGCGCGTTGGACGACATGTTCAAGGCCACCGGGCACGTCAACGCCTACTTCCCGCTCTTCATCCCGAAAAGCTACCTGGCCAAGGAGGCCAGCCACGTGGAAGGCTTTGCCAAGGAGTGCGCCGTGGTGACACACTACCGCTTGAAGAGCGATCCTGTACACGGGGTGGTGGTGGACCCCGAAGCCAAGCTGGAGGAGGAGCTCATCGTACGGCCCACCAGCGAAACGATCATCTGGAACACGTATCGGGGATGGATCAAGAGCTACCGCGACCTGCCGCTGTTGATCAACCAGTGGGCCAATGTGGTGCGTTGGGAAATGCGCACCAGGCTGTTCCTGCGCACCGCTGAATTCCTCTGGCAGGAAGGGCACACGGCCCACGCCAGCAAGGAGGAAGCCATTGCCGAGACCGAGCGCATGCTGGAGGTGTACCGCGTATTCGCCGAGGAATGGCTGGCCATGCCGGTGATCAAGG
The DNA here is from genome assembly GCA_025455765.1 of Flavobacteriales bacterium. GTDB lineage: Bacteria > Bacteroidota > Bacteroidia > Flavobacteriales_F > PHOS-HE28 > PHOS-HE28. The sequence continues at coordinate 7,264 of JALOLX010000043.1, forward strand.
GCATCAAGACGGCCAGCGAGCGATTTGCAGGGGCCGAGGAGACCTATTGCATCGAGGCCATGATGCAGGATGGCAAGGCCCTGCAGGCTGGAACCTCGCACTTCCTCGGTCAGAACTTCGCCAAGGCCTTTGATGTGCTCTTCACCACCAAGGAGAACAAGCAGGAGCTGGTATGGGCCACCAGCTGGGGGGTGAGCACCCGCTTGATGGGTGCGCTGATCATGACCCACAGCGACGATCACGGTCTGGTGTTGCCGCCCAAGCTCGCGCCCATCCAGGTGGCTGTGGTGCCCATCGCCCGCAATGAAGAGCAGCTGGCCGCCCTGCATGCCTACATCGCGCCGGTGCTCAGCGCGTTGCGCGCCAAGGGCATCAGCGTGAAGTTCGATGACGACGACACCAAGAAGCCGGGCTGGAAGTTCGCCGAATACGAGTTCAAAGGCTGTCCGGTGCGGATCGCCATCGGGCCGCGCGACATGGAGAACGGCACGGTTGAAGTGGCCCGTCGTGACACCATGGAAAAGCAGGTGATGCAGGTGGCCGATCTGGCCGACAAGGTGGAGCATCTGCTGGAAGCCATCCAGAGCAACCTGTACCAGAAGGCCTTGGCCATGCGGGAGGCCAGTACCCGCGCCGTGAACAGCTACGAGGAGTTCAAGGTGGAGATCGAGAAGGGTGGCTTCCTCCTGGCCCACTGGGATGGCACACCCGAGACCGAAGCACGGGTGAAGGAGGAAACAAAAGCCACCATCCGGTGTATCCCTCTGGAGGGCGATACCACTCCCGGACAGTGCATGGTCACCGGAAAACCGAGCGCTCGACGCGTCATCTTCGCCCGCGCCTACTGATGGAACAGCACACCGAACAGCACCAGCGCATCGTCAGCACCTTGTTGGGCAAGTCCTGCATGAAGCAGGATGTCCACCATCGCACCATTGCGTTCTACAAGGAACTGAAGGAGGAATTGGAGCAACTGGTCGCCCGGTTGAGCGAGGCCACACAGGGCAAGGACGAGCGCCTGGCGATGCATTACCGGGATCGGGGTGAGTTCGGCTGTGAGGCACGCATCGCGGGGGATATGATCATCTTCCACATGCACACCAACGTGTTCCGCTTGGACCAGGGGCACAGCCTGTGGCGCACCAGTTACCTGGAGGACGATGAGACGCGTGGCTATTTCGGTGTGATCAACGTGTTCAACTTCCTGAACGACTCGTTCAAGTACAACCGGGAGCGCGACATGGGTTATCTGGTGGCGCGCATCTTCCTCAACCGGGAAGGTCACTTCTTCGTGCAGGGCAAGAAGCAGCTCGGCTTCCTGTACAACGACCTGGTGAACGCCGTGATGGACCGTGCACAGTTGCGGTCGATCTTGGAAAGCGTGGCGCTGCACGTCCTTGAGTTCGATCTGCTGGCCCCCCCATACGACCAGGTGAACCAGGTGACGGTGAGCGAGATGAACGAGCTGAGGTCGGCCCCGGTGAGCACGGGTAAGCGCCTGGGGTTCCGCTTCCAATCTGATGACGATGTACAGGGCTGAGGAAGATCCTGCCGGGTATTTGCACAGATCCGAACAAGGTGCTTACATTTGCGCTCCCTAAGCAGGGACCCTGGTCCTCCAGGTGTGTAATGGCCCGTTCGTCTAGGGGTTAGGACGCGTCCCTTTCACGGATGAAACAGGGGTTCGATTCCCCTACGGGCTACAAGCAAGGCCCCGGCGACAGCCGGGGCCTTGTTGCTTGCAGCCCTTCGGGGAACAGTGCCGTTCGGATCCTCGTTCGGATCCATCCGTCACTTCCTACGGGCTACAACAGAAAACCCGCGCACAGCGCGGGTTTTCTCGTTTCCGTCCTTCGGGGAACAGTGCCGTACGGCTCCTCGTTCGGATCCGTCCGTCACTTCCTACGGGCTACAAGCAAGGCCTCGGCGACTGCCGGGGTCTTGTTGCTTGCAGACCTTCGGGGGACAGTGCCGTTCGGCTCCGTCCATCACCTCCTCCGACAGATCGCCTGCACGCTCGTTGGGTATTGGTGTTCCTGCCTTCTTTGGAACAGTGGAGCAGTGGCCCTCCAGCGGCTCCACCGTCGTTCGCCGGATCGGACCTTGGCGCTGGGGGTGGCAAGGGAGGGGCTTGGTCGAAAGCGTGCTACAGGGGCGCGGGCACCGGAACCTAAGCGTGGGGTCGCACGTATCTTTGGCCCTTGTGCCCAGTTGAACGGAGCGTTCAGTTCCGCTGGGCGTTATGCGGTACGAACCGAAGAATTGCCAAGCGAATGATGAAGCACATGCGGTCATTGGTCCTCCTGTCCATAGCGATGCTGCTTTTGGTGGGGTGTGTGGGCAGGCGCAACATCAATTACCTGGAAGATCCCGGGTTGAGCGAAGGTGCGAGCAAGCTGTTCGAGAACCGCAAGTTCGAATACCGGGTGCAGGTGAACGACGTGCTGTCGATCCGGGTGTTGGGCCTCGACGAACAGACCCACCGCTATTTCAACGTGGAGTCGCAGAACGCCATGATGGGGATGAGCGATGCCGCACTGTACGTGAACGGCTTCTCGGTGGACCGCAATGGCCATGTGCAGTTGCCCACCATCGGCAAGGTGAAGGTGCAGGGGCTCACCGTGGGCGAGGCCCAGGAGCTGATGCAGAAGAAGATCAACGAGTACTTCACCAATGCCACGGTCATCCTCAAGCTGGTGAGCTTCCGGGTGAGCGTGCTGGGCGATGTGCAGCGTCCGGGCTCCTACTTCATCTACAACAACCAGATCACCATCCTTGAAGCGTTGGCCATGGCTGGCGGACCCAATGAGTTCGCAGACAAATCGCTGGTGCAGGTGATGCGCCAGACCGATCGCGGGGTGCAGGCCGTTTATGTGGACATGTCCAGTTCCAGTGTCCTAAGCTCCGAGTACTACTACCTGTTGCCGAACGATGTGGTCTATGTACCCACACTGCGCGCCCGTGCCGGACGGCTCAACCTGGACATGTTGACCATCCTGCTCTCGGCCCTCAGCACAGCGGCCATCGTCTACACGGTGATCCAGAGCACACAGAACTGATGAGCACGGCACCCCTCAACGACACCATCGACCTGCGGAGCGTCTTCCGCAAGCTGATCGCCAAGTGGTGGTTGTTCCTGATCACCACCTCCATCGCCTTGGCGCTGGCCATTGCTTACATCAAGACCACACCGAAGCAGTTCGCCGTGCAGGCTGTGCTGCTCATGAGCGAGAAGAGCCGTAACTCCTTCGGCTCATCGCAGGACGAGTTCCTCAAGGGCATGTCTTACTTGAAGAGCAGTACCGACATTGAGGACCAGATCTCCGTGCTCACCTCGCGTAGCAACATCACCAAAACGATCCAGCGCCTCGATCTGGGGATCAACTACTACGAGACGGACAACTTCCTCACGGTCGAGAAGTACGAATACCCGCCGTTCTATGTGAAGCTGGACACCCTTGCGCTGCAGGTGACGGACATCCCCATCAGGGTGTCGGTGGACCGCGCGGCGGGGACATACCGGGTGCGTGCCAAGAGCAAGAACGTACAGATCTACAACGTGCAGAAGCAAGAGGTGATGGATGAGTTCATCCCCACGTATGAGGTGGATCAGACCGTCGCTGTAGGACAGCCCTTCGTGGCGAAGAACCTTGGTTTTACGATCGAATTCCCAGAGGACCGCGACTATACCGGGAAGGAGCACTTCTTCGTCATCCGCAACCTCGAAGGCTTGGTGAACGAGTACCGCGGCAAGGTGATGGCCGAACCCCTGAGCGAGAAGAGCAACATCGTGGTGCTGCACAGCAAGGGCGAGGTGGTGCAGAAGGAGCGCCGCTTCCTCAACAAGCTGATGGAGACCTACATCGAAGGTGAGCTCTACAAGCAACAGCAAAAAGGTCGTGCTACCATCAGCTTCATCGATGAGCAGATCGGAACGGTGGCCGATTCGCTGAAGCAGGCGGAGAGCTCCATCGAAGGGTTCCGCGGCAGCAGCGGTGGCATGATGAGCGCCACGGGTACCTCGGACCAGCTCTTTGCTGAGCGCAGCAAATTGGAGGATGAGCGGTCCATCCTGATGCGCCGTCGCAGTTACTGTCAGTCGGTATTGGAGAAGATCCGCAGTGCGTCGGACCTGCGCAACGTGCCTGCACCGTCGTCATCGGGCATCGATGACCCGGTACTGAACAACCTCGTATTGGATGTGATCAAGCTGAGCGCCGACCTGGCCGCGCTGAACCTCACCACGGTGAAGAGCAACCCCACCGTGATCGCCATGGAGCGCAAGTTGAAGAACCTGACCAGCTCCCTGGCGCAGACCGCAGAAAGCCTTGTGCAACAAGCGGACATCAGCATTGCCGATGTCAACCGCCGCCTGGGCCGCATTGGCTATGAGTTCAATCAGTTGCCGGAGAACGAGCGCATGCTGGGCAACATCGAGCGTAAGTTCAAGCTGAGCGAGAGCCTCTACAACTACCTGATGGAGAAGCGCGCCGAAGCAGGCATCGCCATCGCATCGGACCAGATCGACAAGGTGGTGGTGGATGAAGCGCGCCAGCAGGGCTTGGGTCCGGTGGCGCCAGACAAGAAGGTGGTGCTGGGTGGAGCGTTGGCGTTGGGCCTCTTGTTGCCCATGGGCATCGTGATCCTCCGCGACTTCTTCAACGATCGCATCGCTGATGCGGATGAACTCAAGCGATCGAGCCCTGTGCCGCTGTTGGCGTTGATCCCCACGAGCAAGCGCAAGCGGGTGCTGCCCGACGAGCCGAAGTCCATGCTGGCCGAGGCCTTCCGCACGGCGCGCATCAACCTGCAATACCTCAATGTGGGCACGCAGCGCCAGGTGATCGGCTTCACCTCATCGAGCAGCGGTGAGGGCAAGACCTTCTGCGCCGTGAACATGTCCACCATCATGGCCTTGAGCGGCAAGCGCACCCTGTTGATCGATGCGGACATGCGCCGGCCGCGGGTGGCGGAAATGCTTGAGATGCAGGATGGACCTGGACTCTCCACCTACCTGATCGGCGAAGCGGAGGTGGGCGCGCTCATCCGGCCCACCAACATTACAGGGCTGGAGGTGATCACCGCCGGGCCCATACCGCCCAATCCCTTGGAACTGGTGGAGCAGGAGCGGTTCGCGGAACTCTTCAAGCAGCTGCGCGGCCGTTATGATCAGATCATCGTGGACGCGTCGCCCATGGGCTTGGTGAGCGAGTATGTGATCCTCATGCGCCACGTGGACGTCACCTTGTACGTGGTTCGCCAGGGCGTCACGCGCCGAGGAGCCCTGCGCCTCATCGGCGAGATGTATCAGGAGAAGAAGATCGCCAATGTCGATCTGCTCCTCAACGACGTGAAGCCCGGCCAGGGCTACGGCGAGGGCTACGGTTACTACACCAAGTAAGGGCGGCATGATCCGTTCGGAGGGCTTCCGCCGGTACTTCACCAACACCTCGTGGCTCTTCGTGGAGCGCGTGGTGCGCCTGGTGGTGGTGCTGGGAACCGGCATCCTCGTAGCGCGGTACCTGGGCCCGAGCCTGTTCGGCAAGCTCAACTACGCCACCGGCTTCGTCGGCATCTTCTTCGCTCTCACCACCATGGGGCTGGACGAGATCGTGGTGCGCGAGCTGGTCCGTGATCCGCAGCGCCGCAATGCATTGCTGGGCACCTCGGTGGTCATCCGCATGATCGGTGCGCTCATCCTCATCACCATTGTAGCCGTATCGGCCTGGGCGAAGGAGATGGAGGGGTTGACGGCGATGCTCGTGCTCATCATCGCGGGGGCTGAAGTGCTCAAGCCCTTCACCGTGGTGGACTGGCACTTCATGTCGGAAGTGCGCTCGCGGCCTTCGGTGATGGTGCAGATGTCCCAGGTGTTCATCAGTGCCCTGGTGAAGGTGGCGTTGGTCTACTGGCAGGCACCGTTGATCTGGTTCGCCTGGGTGTACGTGTTGGAGAACGCTGCGATGTCCATCGGCTATTTGATCGCCTACCGCAATGATGGGCACCAGTTGCGGGCCTGGCGCTACGACAAGGGCGAGGCGGCCTTTCTGCTGAAGGAATCGTGGCCGTTGGTCATCTTCGGTATGGCGCTCTACGTGCAGGCCAAGATCGACCAGGTGATGCTGGGCGACATGCTGCGGCCCATCTTGGGCGAGGACGCATCGGACGCGGAAGTGGGCCAATACTCCAACGCATTGAAGATGATCGAGGCGTTGGGCTTTCTGCCGGTGATCGTGCAGAAGTCGCTGGCGCCGGCCATCACGCGGGCCAAGGCAGAGAGCCGCGAGAAGTACGAGGACCGCCTGATCAACCAGTATCGGCTCATGTTCCTGATGTTCCTCATCACAGCGGTTCCCTTGTTCTTTCTGGCCGAACCCTTGATGGTGCTGTTGTTCGGTGAGGAGTTCAGGCCATCGGGCATCCTGCTTTCGCTCTTCGCCATCCGCCTGTTCTTCACCAACATGGGCGTGGGAAAGTCCAGCTTCATCACCAATGAGAGCCTCTTCAAGTATTCATTGCTGACGGGCGTGGTGGGGGCTGGCACCAACATCCTGATGAACTATTTCCTCATCCCGCCGTACAAATCGGTCGGCGCGATCTGGGCCACGATCGGTTCGTTCACCATCAGCATCTTCCTGATGGACCTGCTGATGAAGGAGACCCGCGCCAACTTCAAATGGATGTTCATCGCGATCGGCTCGTTCTGGAAGATCGGCAAGGCTCGTTGACCATGCTGAAGGACCGCCACCTTGTACCCTTGTTGCCGGAGCCCTTCGCGGAGTTCCCCTGTCCCGCATGTGGAGGCACTGACCTGCGCCTGGGCGCATCGGTATGGCCCGGTGTGCATGTGTTGCAGGAGCGTACCTGTGGCAGTTGCGGACATCAGTACCTGCAGGACCTTCCCGTTGGTTTTGCGGTGGACAACCCCATGGCCATCGGTCTGCCTGATGGTCGACTGCACAACCCCACCAACGGAGAGCCATGGATCCACGATCCCTTGGTACGCGCGTTCAAAGCGAAGCAGGACAAGGAGGTGAAGGTGGAACGGATCGTGTACAGGTCCTGCGACCGTGTCATCATCCTCAACACGCTTGACTTCCTCTACGGCCATGTGCTGCTGAAGCTCTACAACGCTCAGCATTACATCGATCAGCACCCGGACATCGGACTGATCATCATTCTGCCCCGCATGTTCCAGTGGTTGATCCCGGACGGTGTGGCGGAAGTGTGGGTGGTGGACCAGCGCCTGGGTGAGGCCCATGGTTGGTACACGGCCATCGACCGCTTTGTGCAGGAGCAACTGCCGCGGTATAGCGAGGTCTACCTGGGGCGCGGTTATGCCCACCCGGAGTTCGCCACCATGGACATCGAGCGGTTCACCAAGGTGAAGCCGTTCGATCTGGAGCAATACCTCACCACACCGAAGCACATCACCTTCGTGGCCCGGCAGGACCGGCTGTGGTTCGCCACACCCGCCGCCAAGTTCCTGTACCGCGTGCTGAACAAGTTGGGTTTGAAGAAGAGCCTGGGCCGCTGGTACATCCATGCGCAGGACCGGCTCATCAAGCGCAGCATGGCGCGCATCTCGGCCGCGATGCCGGATGTGAGCACGGCAGCAACATGCTCCTGCCCACGGCCCACGCAGCGGGTTGCATCGAGGTGCTGCCCTATGACCGCTACGGCAACATCGTACAGGACGTGTCCGTGCGCTACCACGATCGGATGCAGCTGTTCCTGTACCGCTTCGTGGACGAATTCGCCTCCCCCCGCACCATTGCGCGTCACGCCATTTCCATGTTCACCGACTATGCGGTGTACCACCGGGACAACCGCGAGAACATCTTTTGACCGTCATGAGCTCCTTCAAGCCCACCGCACCGCTCCGCACCCCCGTGCTGTTCATCGCCTTCAACCGCTACGACAGTGCGCGGCAGGTGATGGAGGCCATTCGTCAGGCCAAGCCACCACGCCTCTACTTCGCCTGCGATGGCGCCCGGAACGAAGGAGAGAAGGAACGCTGCGAGCGGGTGCGTTCGTTGGTGGAGCTGGTGGATTGGGATTGCCAGTTGTTCACCAAGTTCAGCGATAAGAACCTGGGCGTGATGATGGGCGAGAGCACCGCCATGGACTGGTTCTGGGAGAACGAAGAGGAGGGAATCGTCCTGGAGGATGACACCTACCCGTCGCAGAGCTTCTTCTGGTACTGCGAGGAGTTGCTGGAACGGTATCGCCACGATGAACGCGTGTGGTGCATCATGGGCAACAACCTGATGACCGAGTGGCCGGTGAAGAACAAGGACAGCTACTACTATTCGGCACACGGCTACGGCGCCTACTGGGGCTGGGCCGGTTGGCGCCGCGTGTGGAACAAGTACGATGTGGAGATGAAGGCCTGGCCAGCGGCGCGCGACAGCGGCATATTGGCTGGGCAGTTCCTCTCCAAGGCGGAGATGAAGGAGGCCTACAAGCTGTTCCAGGCGCAGTACGAAGGCACCATCCGCTCCTGGGACTATCAGATGGACCTGGCGCGCATCCTGAACCGCGGCGTCACGTGCATCCCCAATGTGAACATGATCCGCAACATCGGCTTCGGGGCTGATGGCACCCACACGGTAAGCGAGAAGGACCGCCGCAACAAGGAAGATCTGTACGAGACCCACTTCCCGCTGGTACACCCCTGGAACATGATGGTGGACGCCGAGCGCGACATGGCCTACTTCGAGCGTTACATTGAGCCCACCTCGTTCCGCAAGTTCAAGAACGCCATCAAGAACCTGCTGCCCGCTTCGGTGGATGAGGCGGTGACGCCCTTCTTCTCGAAGATCCAGAAGCAGTTGGGCATCAATTAAGGTGGTGTCCGCGCCGGGCTGTGCATCTGGCGATGGTCCGCGAACCGGTAGCCGCTAACTTCGGCGCGGCCTAAGGGCCCCCTGCGGTGATCTCCAAGCTCAAGCTCGTCAACCTGCTGTTCGTGCTCACCTTCCCGTTCTACGGGTTGGGCACGTACGTCACGTTCAAGACGAACTTCAGCGCAGGGGTCATTCTGAGCGTGCTGCCTTCCATCCTTATCCTGGTGATCTATGCCTTGGACATGATCCAGCGCGGGCAGGTCACTGTGATGGTGAACCGGGTGTATGTGGTGGGCATGCTCTTCATCACCTCGCTGGTGGCCAGCATGTGGGTGGCCTTCGGGAAGAACTTCCCCGGCCTCAATCCGCTCAACACCACGAGCATGAGCATCATGTTCCTGGTGCCGTTCAACGCGGCGGTGGTGGTGCAGGTCTACAACCGCGACAACGAGGAGTGGGACATGGCCTGGGAGCTCATCAAGGGCCTGGGCTTCTTCATTCTGCTCAATCTGGTCGGCTACGCGGGCGGCCTGCGCAATCTGGTCCACGGCTTCGAGGGCCGCATCAACCTGCCGTTCATGCGGGGCATCTACGACGCGTCGCACGTGATGTCCATCGTCAACCTGATGCTCATCTTCTACCTGCGCGACTTCACGCGCAAGCCGATGCGCTTCCTGATCCTGGGCGCGTTGTTCATGGTGAACATGGCGGTGATGGTGAACGTCAACAGCCGTCTGTCGTTCATGATCTTCGTGGTGCTCATGGCCCTGTTCCTCTTCAAGTTCATGAAGGTGATCCGGGGCCTGTACACCGTGAGCCTGTTCACCATGCCGCTGCTGATGAGCTTCGCGCTGCTCATCTACCAGATCCTCTCGTTGCCCTTCTTCGTGGCCATCCTGCAACGGGTGGACAAGGAGGATGTGACCACCTTCAACGGTCGTACGTACATCTGGGAGAGCATGGCCGATTGGGCGATGTACGACCGCACGGGCTGGCTCTTCGGGCTGGGTTACCGCGGGCAGTACGAGCTGCGCATGCTGGACTTCCTTGCGGTGCTATGGGGCGAAGAACACTCCTTCAACTTCCACCTGCATAGCAGCTTCCTGGAGATCACCATGGATCAGGGTGTGGTGGGCCTGGTGCTCTTCTACTTCTGCGTGTGGTTCGCCTTCAAGTACTACCGGGCCAAGTACCGTTCGGGTCTGTTGGAAGGGCCGCTCTTCGCTGCGGTGGTGTACCTGATGTTCATCTGGCAGATCGACATCTTCTGCTACGGCATCGATCTGGGCAATCCCATCTTCTTCACCATCCTCAGTCTGGCCGCCATCGAGCCGCGGTTCATCACGCGCAGGCAGCGCACCTTGGAAGGCGCGTTCCTCACCTGATCACTGCACCACCACGCGGGCGCTGTGGCGCATGCCAGTCGCATCGGTGCAGGCCAGTACGTACACGCCCAAGGCCAGCGTGCTCGGTACCACCAACAGGCCATTGCGCACGTCCTGTACACGTTCCACCACACGGCCGTTGAGGTCGCTGATGATCACCTCTTCCGCAGCTTGGTTCATCGCCAGGCGCAGAGTGCCCCCGGCCTCCACAGGGTTCGGGAACACGGATAGTGTGTTGGCAGCGGACACCTCATCCACTTCGGTGTGGATCATGCAGAGGTCGTCCTCTTCCTTCACGAGCACTTTGGAACCGAAGGCGGGCAGCTCGATCTCCAGGCTGTGCATCTCGCCCATTACATCGCTCCAGCAACCGGTGAGGGGGACCGTCACCGCATTGGGTTCCTCATTCACCAGGAGCACATGGCGCTCGAAGGGGTCAACGGGAGCCACGCTCACTCGCTTGAGGCTCACGTTGTCCAGCCAGTAGGTGCTCTCCAGGTGGCTGTTGGTGAAGCGGCACAAGGCCTGGTCGCTGAGGTTGCTCTGGAACACGAAGCTCAGGTCGCGGCGTTCGGTACTGAACGGTACATCGCGGCGGAAGATCGTCTGCGGACCGGACACCTGGGTCTGGCCCTTCACATCCACCGTAAGCGTGCCGGCCATGGTGGAACGGGTGCTGAAGCTGAACTGGTACCAGCTGCCGCTCTGCACGCTGCTGAACTGGTCGTTGCGCAGGGTGAAGGTGGGGTAGGAGGCGTTGTTGTTGAAGTGAACGCGCATCGCACCATTGTCCAGGTAGGTGTTGTCGTGTGACAACTGTGCCTCTGTGGGCCAGCCACCCCAGCCGGTGATGTTGTTGGTGAAGGTGCCGTTGGCCAGCAGGTTGTTGCCCAGCTCTTCGGTCACTTCAAAGGCGTCAAGTCGCAGCGGGCTTCGGCTGGAGGCGGCATCCTCGGTGCGGAGCGTGCGCCATTGCTCGAGGGTGAGGAACTGTTGCTGCCCGTTGAACGTGTTGTGCACCCAGATGCTGAGCTCGTTGTACGGGTTGAAGTAGCGGTTGTTGTTGAAGGTGCCGAAGTCCACCGGTGCGTTGGCGTACACGTTGTACTGCTTCATGCAGATCTGGTCCTTGGTCACGCTGTACAGGATGTTGCCTGTGTACACGCCGTTGTAGCTGGGCACGTGGTAGGGTGGTGTGGCGCCCGGCCCGTTGTAGTTGGAATAGTCGGATACGCTCAGCTGGATGGCGTTGTTGAAGAGCGTGTTGTTCACGATCTGGTTGCCCATGGACACCATGGTATGGTCCACGTGGATGCCGCTGCCCATGCAGTGCGCCACGGTGTTGCGCCGCACGATGGTGTTCTTGATCGCCGTGTTGCCGAAGTAGATGCCGTGCGAGATCAGGCGGTAGTTCTCGAAGTCGGGTGCGCTGCTCTCCAGGCTGCCGATGATATCGAGCACGATGTTGTCCTGGATGATCATGCCGTCCGCGTGGTCGAAGGCGATACCACCACCGTCGTTGAGCAGCGCCGTAGCATTGCGCACCACGTTCTTCTCCACCAGGCAGTTCTTGTCCATGGAGATGCCGATGTAGCCGATGTCCTGCAGGCGGTTGCTGCGGATGATGTTGTTGTCACCGTCCAGACGCAGACCGAAGTAGCCCCAGTTGTTCTCGCCCTGTCCGGCGCGCATGGCGATGCGTTCCAACGTGTTGCCTTGGAAGAGGCTGTTGTTGTCGATCAGGTGTGCACCGCTGGCATAGGTGTCCTCGAAGCGGTTGTTGAGGTAACGGGTGTTGTTACCGTAGCTGCTGATGCCTTGGTACAGCTCGCGGAACGTGCATCCGTTCACCTCCACATGGGCGGCACCATCGATGCGGATGCCGGCCAGTCGCTGGTGCTGGAACTGAAGGTCGCTGATCACCACATGCTCACGCTGCCAGAACACGGTGACGCCCTTCTCGCGCACGCCGGCCTCCACAGTGAGCGTGGCGGGGTTGGCATTGCCGGGTGCCCACAGGTAGAGCTGTCCGCTGGCGGCATCATGGAACCACTCGCCCGGAGCATCCAGCTCGCTCAGCTTGTTGCACAGGAAGTAGCCCCACTCGTAGTGCGACAGGTTGAAGTAGATGTTGGGGAAGGAGATGGTGGTGCCGTTGTGCGCGTTCACCGTTACGGCATCGTAGCTCCAGTTGCTGCTGCGGATCACGGCGGTGGCACCGTTCCAGTAGCCGTTGGGCTGGGTGAGCTCACTGTCGGTGATCTGCGTGCCGGTGCCTTGGTCGTTGCGCAACCAACCGGTGTTGGGGAAGCGCGCCAGGGTCATGGGCTGGCCGTTCACGTAGACGTACTTCACGGTGCCGCTCACCGGCGCACGCCAGATGTTGCCGCTGTGCTGGGTCCACCCGCTCACCAGGTCGCTGCCGCTGATCACGGGCAATGCGCCGGTGCCGTAAGCGCCCACGCTGATCTTTTGCGCACTGGTGCCGCTGCTGGGGATGATGAACTCACCGCGGTAAGTACCACCGCGCTCAAAGCGGATGGCATCGCCGGGCTGCAGCGAGTAGATGTTCTGCATCAGGCGGGCGATGCTCTGCCAGGCCTGGCCCGGAGCGGTGCCACTGTTCGCATCGTTGCCCGAGGGCGAGATGTAGTAGGTGACGGCCTGTGCCAGGGAGGCGGTGGCAAGGGCGGCGCTCAGCAGGAAGGTGCGGAAGGAAGGACGCATGATCGGTCGCTTTGGACCCGGTTCAACCCGGCCTGCGCCACTGCGGTTGCGACCTGTCGACATAACGGGGGGCATTGTCCGACGAACGAGGAAGGGCTTCGACGAACGTTGCCCTGTTCGTGCATGGCCACAGCCCCCCCGACCACCCCCGACCACCGCCGGTACCTTTGGCGCCGTGCCACACCCCAGCAGGCCCCATCATATCCTCGTCGTCGGCCAGACCCCGCCCCCCCACGGCGGCCAGGCCGTCATGATCGCCGAACTGCTCAAGCTGCGCTCGGACAAGCTGGTGCTGCACCACGTGCGCATGGCCTTTTCCGAGGACATGGAGAGCGTGGGCAAGTTCGCCTTCCGCAAGGTGTGGGTGCTCTTCACCACCATCCTGCGCATCTGGCTGGCACGCTTCCGCCATGGCACGCCCGTGCTCTACTATCCCCCTAGCGGACCCAACAAGGTGCCCGTGCTGCGCGACATCGTGTTGCTCTGCGCCACGCGTTGGCTCTTCCGCAAGGTGGTGTTCCACTTCCATGCCGGCGGCGTGTCCACCTTCGGCCCCCAGTTGCCCGGTGTGCTGCGGCCCTTCTACCGCTATGCCTACCACCGGCCGGCGCTCGCCATCCGCACCGCCCCGCAGAATCCGCCCGATGGCGAAGCCTTTGGTGCATTGCGCGATGTGGTGGTGCCCAACGGCATCCCCGATATGCGCGGGCAGGTGCCCGAACGGACGGCCGCACCCGGAGAACCGCTCACCATCCTCTTCACCGGCGTGCTGATCCCTTCCAAGGGCGTGTGGGTGCTGCTCCAGGCCTTCCAGCAGCTCCGTGCCCGGGGTGTGGACGCCCGCTTGCAGCTCATGGGCAAATGGGGTGACATGGACTTCGCCGCGCGCTGCCAGCAGTTCGCTGA
>JALOLX010000353.1 GCA_025455765.1 Flavobacteriales bacterium
CCCGGTGTGCTCATCAACGGCTACGGCCCCACGGAGAACACCACCTTCACGTGTTGTTACCCCATCAACGATGCGAGCAGCATCAAGGGCAGTGTGCCGATCGGCTTCCCGCTGCACAACACCACCGTGCACGTGCTGGATGAACAGCTGCAGCCCGTGGCGGTGGGGCGCAAGGGCGAACTCTACACCGGTGGCGACGGCGTGGCGCTGGGCTACTGGCAACGACCCGACCTGAGCGCTGAACGCTTCATCGACGACCCCTTCAGCAGCAAGCCCGGCGCCAAGCTCTACCGCACCGGCGACCTCGTACGCTGGCAGCCCGATGGCAGCATCGAGTTCATCGGTCGTGCGGACGGTCAGGTGAAGGTGCGCGGCTTCCGGGTGGAGCTGGGCGAGATCGAGAACGCCATTGCCGAAGTGCCCGGTGTGAAGGATCGCGTGGTGGTGCTACGCCAGGACACCCCGGGCGAGAAGCAGCTCGTGGCCTACCTCGTGGCCCTCTCCGCGCCCGCACCCGAGGACCAGAGCGCACTGATCGCCAGCGTGCGCCTGCAGCTGCGCGAACAGCTTCCCGAATACATGGTGCCCACGGCCTTCGTGGTGCTGCCCGAGCTGCCCTTGACACCCAACGGCAAGGTGGACCGCCGTGCCCTGCCTGCACCCGAATTCCGTCAGCAGCTGATGCGCGCTGAACATGTGGCGCCACGCGATGGGGTGGAACGCGAACTCGCCGCCATCTGGCGCACCGCGTTGAAGGTGGACAGCATCGGCATCCACGACAACTTCTTCGACCTCGGTGGCCACTCGCTCATTGGCATCCAGGTGTTGGGTCAGGTGGAACAGCACTTCGGCCGCAGCCTTCCGCTCAGCGCCTTGTTCGAGTCGCCCACCATCGCCGAGTTCGCCCGTGGGCTGCAGGTGGATGGCGCTGGCAGCCGGTGGAAGAACCTCGCATCCATCCAGCCCATCGGTGACCGTGCGCCCCTGTTCTGTGTGCATGGCGACGAAGCCAATCACTTCATCCCGCGCTACCTGGGCAGTGCGCACCCCTTCTTCGCCTTCTTCCACCAGGGTGAGGATGGACGCGCCATTGAGCACCAGAGCGTGGAGGCCATCGCCACCCACTTCATCCACGAGATGAAGCAGGCGCGTCCCGAAGGGCCCTACCTGCTGTGCGGCTACAGCTTCGGTGGCATCGTGGCGTACGAGATGGCGCAGCAACTGCGCACCGCCGGCGATGAAGTGCCCCTGCTGGTGGTGTTCGACACCTACGCGCCGCAGCTGCATGCCGCCGCCGTGGCCAGCGACCGCA
The DNA here is from genome assembly GCA_025455765.1 of Flavobacteriales bacterium. Lineage (GTDB taxonomy): Bacteria > Bacteroidota > Bacteroidia > Flavobacteriales_F > PHOS-HE28 > PHOS-HE28. The sequence goes on from JALOLX010000353.1 coordinate 1,313, forward strand.
AGTTCTATGAGCCGGTGAAGAACGCGGTGTACCGCGGCCTCATCGCACGCGACCTGGCCCGGGGCAAGGTGCTCTCCCCACGCCTGCGGCACTTCCACATCATCGACACCTACGACCGGGCCGTGATGGCTTATCGCCCCGCGCCGATGGACGGACCCATCACCGTGTTCAAGGCCCGCGAAAGCTGGGGCGCGGACGATATGGGCTGGCGCGAACTGGCCGCCGATGTGGACGTGCATGTGCTGCCCGGCGACCACTACAGCATGATCAAGGAGCCGCACGTGAAAGAGCTGGTGAAGGTGCTGGCGGGGTGCATGGACAAGGCCCTCTTGCGCCACGCCGTGGAAGCCGTGTGATGATGGCCCCCACGCACCAGGACCTCCACCTGCATTGCAGCGGCCCCGAGCCCGCACAGGTGGGCACCTGGTCCGGTGATGTGCCCGACCAGGGCCAGGTCCACATCCATGTGGCCACCCTCGATGCCCTGCGCCACCGGAGCGAAGCGTACCTGCACACCCTCGATACCGAGGAACAGGCCCGCTACGAACGCTTCCGCTTCCCCGCTGACCGCGAACGCTTCCTGCTGGCGCATGGGCTGCTGCGCGACCTGCTGGGCCGCTACCTGGGCCTGCCACCGGATGCCCTGCGAATGGCGCGTGGAACCTACGGCAAGCCCTACCTGCCCGACATCCCGCTGCACTTCAACCTCAGCGATACCAAGGATGCCTTGGCGCTCGCCGTGGGCCACCACCCGCTGGGCCTCGACCTGGAGACCATGGGCCGCAGCGTGGACCACACCGCCGTGGCGGCCCACTACTTCACCGCCGAAGAGCAGACCGATATCGCCGCAGCCGCCGATGCCAAGCGCCGCTTCCTGGAACTGTGGACCCGCAAGGAGGCCGTGCTCAAAGCCAGCGGCGTGGGCATCATGGACGACATCGCCCATCCGGCCTTTCGCGCCTTGGCCGATGCGGCGTACCATGTACACACCTGGCACGTGGGCACGGACCACCTGCTGAGCCTCGCCTGTGCAACAGCACCGAAGGAGGTGTTGGTGTTCGGGGAGGAGTGAGGACCTGAGGGTCTACTCCACCACCACCCGCGCCTGCCACCGCTGCCCATTCACATCCTCCACCACCAACAAATAAGCCCCCGGTTCGGCAGCGGCGCTCAGCTGTTGCTGCTCCGCACCAGCACGTAACGTGTAGTGCTCCACCACCCGCCCGCTGGCATCCAACAAGCGGGCCTGCGCAGGGCCGAGGTCGGCAGGTAGGGAGAGGATGAAGTGGCCATTGTTGGGGTTGGGAGCAACCCGCAAGGTCTCTAGTACGGTTGCGGTCGCATCAGTCACCGCCGTGGTCAGATCAGGCCCATACAACCGGGTGATGAAGCGCTGGTCCGGGTCGCTGGTGGTGCCGTCGGTGTAGCCGTGATAAGCGCCGTAGACATAGAGCATGTTGTCGGGGGTGAGGACCGCATCCGTTACGGTGCTCAACACTTGACCTTGATACGTGTAGGAGCCGATACCAGCACCGGCGAACTCAGGCATGAGCGCACCGGATGCATCCACCACACAGATACCCATCCGCGGAAGGCCGTTGACCGTTTGAAAGGTGCCCGTGACCAGGTAACGACCACCAGGCCAGTGTTGGATGGAGTTAGGGTCGGCACCCAGGTCAAGATAGTTGGGCAGCGTGCCCAGCCCCAGCGATACAGTATGATCGAACATTGGGTCAAGTGTTCCGTCATCCAGCACCTGAGCGATATGGATGGTATCGTTCGGCACATCGCTGCGCATGAAACGACCAGCGAGTATGCTGCGACCATCGGTCAGAGGCAGTATTGCACTGGCCCGACCCCAGTAGACCTGTGAGTTAAAACTTGTATCCAATGCGCCATCTGCATGTACCCGGAAGATCCGGCTTACGGGCTGCCCTTCATACGTATTGCACGATCCACTACAGAGGAATTTGCCATCGGGCTGCTGCTCGATCTCGTAGATCACCCCGTTGCAATAGCGGTGGGTCTTGGTGGTATCCAAGTGACCGGTGTTGGTGAACCAGATCAGGTTGTAGATGCCCACAAAACCCCGCGCCGTGTCGTACAGGCTGTGCGCACCGCTCATCAGGATGCTGCCATCGG
>JALOLX010000044.1 GCA_025455765.1 Flavobacteriales bacterium
AGCGATCTTAGCACCCCGATGATGGAATGGGAAGACCGAACGATGGAAGTGGAGGGTGTGGGCCTGGCCGTCCGGACCGGTAGGGTGGGAACTGCGCCTACCAAGCGAACCTTGGTGTTGCTGCATGATTCCCTTGGCTGTATCACCACGTGGCGTGAATTGCCGCAGGAGCTGGGTGCGGCGCTGGGATGCGATGTGCTGGTGTATGACCGGCAGGGATATGGCCGTTCGGCACCGTTCGGTCCGGAACCACGCGGCTTGGACTACATGCACCGCGAGGCCGATGTCCTCAACAAGCTGATCATCTCGGCGGGCATTCAGCAGGCCATCCTCATCGGTCATTCCGATGGTGGTACGATCGCTCTCCTCGCTGCCGCGCGACATCCTGCCCGTATCGAAGCGCTGGTGACCATCGGTGCGCATGTGTTCGTCGAGGACATCACCTTGAACGGCATCCGTGCGGCAGAGCGACAAATGAAAACCACCGATCTGCGCGAGCGGCTCTCGCGGCATCACGGCGATCGCACGGACGCGCTCTTCCATGCTTGGGTCCACACATGGCTGGCACCTTTCTTCCGGGCATGGGACATCACCACTGAGCTGGCTTCCATTGCCTGCCCGGTGCTGGTGCTGCAAGGCATGGACGATCAGTTCGGCACGGAAGCCCAGGTGCAGGCCATTGCCGCTGCTGTGGGCCCCCAGACACGCACCTACCTCATTCCCGGCGCGGGTCATTCCCCACAGCGAGATACACCCGGCATTACCGCCGATCTGATCCAACAGTTCTTCGAACGGGCACTTGGCTGATCACTTCCTATGAGCACTTCCACCACCATCGCCGCCCACTTCCGCCACGTCCACTTCGGCGGCAACTGGACCTGCGTCAACCTGCGCGATACACTGAAGGATGTCACCTGGCAGGAAGCGCTGCATGCGCGCGAAGGCTTCAACTCCATCGCGGTGCTCACCTACCACATCCATTATTTCGTGGGTGCCGTGCTGAAGGTGCTTGAAGGCGGGCCGCTCGATGCGCACGACACGCTCAGCTTCGCGCATCCACCCATCACCAATGAGGCCGATTGGCAAGTCCTTTTGGAGAAGGTCTGGTCCGATGCGGAACGGTTCGCTGCACTGGTGGAACAACTACCCGACGATCGACTGCGCACCGATATGGCCGACCCCAAGTACGGCACGTGGTACCGCAACCTGCATGGCATCATCGAACACACGCACTACCATTTGGGGCAGATCGTGGTGTTGAAGAAGGTGTTAAGATCAGAAGTTCAGCGAATGAGATGATCAGATGATCCCCGAGGACAAGGGCATCATGTTCGCAGATCCACGGAACTGGTGCTCCCGCACTATGCACCGACGGTAGATCCACGCCTATGGTCTGCTTAGTAAGAAAACCTAACTAAGAAAACCTTACTAAGAATATCTTAGTTCATATGATCGAGAGTTCCTTGCGTACAGCCCGACGCTTGCTTCAACGGCCTCCGTTCTTTGTATGGTCCCTCGTCAACGGTACTTGAACCACGCTCCCAGGAACGGGTTGTAGGGTGCGTAGATGGGCTTGCCGCTTTCCGCCGTGTGGCCTGTCACGTAGATCAGCTCTCGTTCCATCAAGGCCTGTAGGCCCATTACCAACGCCGCCGATGAAGGCAGGTCGTGCTTCTTGATGAAGGCGCCGCCGGTGGGGGTGTCCACTTCGCCTTCGCGTGAAATGGCTGCGAACAGGTCCCATTGGTTCTTGGTGAGCGCACCACGAAGGGTCGCCATGATGGCATCCTGCTCGCGCACGATCGCGAGCATCACCTGCACAATGGTGCTCCGTTCCAACGCCCGGGCATCGGCGAACAAGCGGTTCAGGAGGACTTGTACATAGTAGGTGTGACCCCGACAGAGGTCATAACAGAACAAGGCATCGTCCTTTTTCAACGCGCGACCGTGGCGCTTCATCACGTTCTGAGCGAACTGCGCATAGATGTTGCGGTCGATGCGCTCAAGCTCCAATTGGTCCGCGCTTCCATAGAACGGGTTCTTCGCGTTATTGAACAGGTCCATCAGGATGTGACGCTGGCTGCCGGAGAAGATGCAACGCACGTTCGTGCTCCGCTGTAGTTCCGTGCGCAGTACGGCGTCCATGCGGATATTCTTGAAGGTCACGACCTGCTGGAACTCGTCGATGGCCAGGAAGATCGTGCGGGGTTGTGCGTTCAGGACCCTGAAGATCTCCCGGGTGGTGGCGGCTTCCGTGCGTCTCTTGCTGGGTTCCAGTGTGATGCTGGGCTTGCCGGTCAGGTCATCCATGCTCACGACCGGCCGAAGTGCGGAGAACCATTTCATGGCGTTCTCCAGGAATTGCTTCGGCGTAGGGTTCAACGCCTGATGTACGGCGTTCAGCAGGATGGTGTTGAACTCGTGCGCGTCCTGTGCGGCATAGACATCCGCGAACACGGTCCGTGCCTTCGGTACCCTGGCAAGATGGTTGAAGACATGGTGGATCAGGCCTGTCTTGCCGTAGCGACGCGGGCTGTACAGCATCACATGCCGACCGTTCCGCAGTGCGGATGAGATGGTGGCCGTCTCCTCTTCTCGGTCGCAGAAGAGCTGTGGCGACAAGTAGGCGTTCACGCCGAACGGATTATCCACTAACATATTGCCAAGGTAAGCTGAACAAAGTTATACAAGCAAACTAAGATAACCTAACTAAGATAACATAAGTAACACCCCATAACACACCCCGGTGCGACTACGGCACCTTTTGCTGAACGGAACGGGCGGAACGAAGAACGCCGGAGCGGACCATCCCACCCCGGCGTTCAAGTGCTGATCGCCCGATCGTCCGATCAGTAGCAATACCTCCCCTCCGCGATCAACTTCTTCGCGATCGCCTTCCGCAGTTCGGCCGTGTTCAGCGGCGTGTTCTTGCTCCAGCGCTTGGCGCCCATCAGCATCGCCTGGCGCTCGTCGCCCTCGGCGAAGTTGCACACCGCCTCTTTGGCGTACTTGTGGATGCGGTCGGCCGCGTCGTGGATGTAGAGCTGGCACATGGCCAGCTGTTCCTGCACGTTCGCTGCGCCTTTCATGTCCGCGAGCTTCTGTGTGCGAAGTAGCGTGCTCTCCGCCAGGTAGGTGTCGATCACCATGTCGGCGATGTGCATCAGGGTCTCTTGGTGCTTGGCCAGCTCCAGGCCCAGCTTCTGCGCGGCACCACCGGCCACCATCAGCACGGCCTTCTTGAAGTTCGCCACCATGCGCTTCTCGTCGCCGAGCAGTGAATCATCGGGCTCCGGCATGTCGGGAATGCCCATCAGTTCCGCGGCCACGGCCTGCGCCGGACCCATCAGATCGAGCTGACCTTTCATCGCGCGCTTCAACAGCATGTCCACCGTGAGCATGCGGTTGATCTCGTTGGTACCCTCGAAGATCCGGTTGATGCGGCTGTCGCGGTAGGCGCGCTCCACAGGGCTCTCGGCGCTGTAGCCCATGCCGCCGTAGATCTGCACGCCCTCGTCGCACACGTAGTCCAGGCATTCGCTGCCGGCCACCTTCAGCATCGCGGCCTCGGCGGCGTATTGCTCCACGCCCTTCAGTAGCGCCTTGGCATGGTCCGCGCCGGCGGCCTTCAGGTCTTCGATCGCACGCTCCATATCGAACGACGCGCGGTAGGTGGCGCTCTCCACCACGTAGCAGTAGGTCGCCTGGTCGGCCAGCTTCTGGCGGATGGCCCCGAACGCGCTGATCGGCTTGCCGAACTGGATGCGCTCGTTGGCGTACTTCACGCTCTGGTCCACCACGGCCTTCGCACCGCCCAGCGCCGCACCGGCCAGCTTGATGCGGCCGATGTTCAGGATGTTCACCGCGATCTTGAAGCCGTTCTGCCGCTCGCTCAGCATGTTCTCCACCGGCACCTTGCAGTCGTTGAAGAAGACCTGACGCGTGCTGCTGCCCTTGATCCCCATCTTCTTCTCCTCGGCGTTCAGGGTGATACCGCCGAAGTCCTTCTCCACCAGAAAGGCCGTGAGGTTCTCGTCCTCCACGCCCGTCGCGGGGTCCACCACCTTGGCGAACACGGTGAACAGGTCCGCGAAGCCGCCGTTGGTGATCCACATCTTCTGCCCGTTCAGGATCCAGTGCTTGCCGTCGGGGCTCAGCACGGCCTTGGTCTTGCCGCTGTTCGCGTCGCTGCCGCTGCCGGGCTCGGTCAGGCAGTAGCACGCTTTCCATTCGCCAGTGGCGAGCTTGGGCACGTACTTCGCCTTCTGCTCGGCGTTGCCGTAGTAGAGCAGGGGCAGGGTGCCGATGCCCGTGTGCGCCGCCATCGCCACGCTGTAGCTGTGGCCCGCGCCGGTCTTCTCCGTCACCAGCATGCCGGTCACGAAGTCCTTGCCGAAGCCGCCGTATTCCTCGGGGATCGAGATGCCCAGCAGGCCCAGCTCACCGGCCTTCTCCAGGATCTTCGGCATCAGCCCTTCCTCCATGCTGTCGATGCGGTCCAGGTGCGGCCACACCTCCGCGGCCAGGAAGTCCGTGGCCGTCTGCGCGATCATGCCCTGTTCCTCGTTGAACTCCTCGGGGATGAAGATGTCCTGCGGGTCGCTGGTGCGGATCAGGAATTCGCCGCCTTGCAGGGCTTTTTTCGTTTCGGTGCTCATGGCTCGTGCGGATGCTGGTTCAACAGTGGGTCTTACGTCCCGTTCGGGATAAAGTTATGCACGCATAACAAATTTCCAACCGGAGTGGTTCGGATCAGGAGTGTTGCGCGTGGTGTACCTGTAGCGTCGCCCGAGGCTTCGGGCCCATCGGGTCGACCTACCAAGGTGGCCTATGAGTTGGTCCTTTGGGCGTGCCCCCGTCCCATCCCTTCGCTGCGCAGAGCCTTCGCTCGGGAGCGGCCGGGGTCGGGTCATCCGCTGTGGCTGCCTTGTTCCGCCGGGTGTGGCAGCGGCTACGGGGTCTGCTCCTACGTCGCAGCCTCCTCGCACGCGCCACACTATCGGCGCACCATCGGCAGGCCGCCGCTCCGCCCCCTCACGCGGACCTCTCGTTTGCGGATATTTTGCGGCTATTATCGGATATTTACGGATACGACCATCCCTTTTCGTATACAATACGGATATTAACGTATATTTGCGGATATGTCCGCCGTCCACACCTTCCGCCTAGACCTCACCTGGGACCTGCTCCAGGCCATCAGCCGGGTGGACCGCTTCGCCGGGGAGTGGGCTGGCATCGAACGCCGCGAAGGCCGCTCGCTCAGGCACCTCAAGTCCATCGCCACCATCCAGAGCGTGGGCGCCTCCACCCGCATCGAAGGTAGCCGCCTCGACGATGCCGCTGTGGACGCCCTGCTCGCCCAACTCGACATCACGAAGCTCGAGGACCGCCACCAGCAGGAGGTGGCCGGCTACTTCGAAGCGCTCGATACCCTCAGCGAGGCCTTCGCCGACATCCGCATCGGTGAGAGCGAGCTGAAGCACCTGCACAAGCTCACGCTCCAGTACAGCACCAAGGACGCCTGGCATCGTGGCGGCTACAAGCAGCGCTCCAACGCCGTGGAGGCCACCCTGCCCGATGGCAGTCGTACCGTGGTCTTCACCACCACACCGCCCGGCGTGGAGACCGAGGACGCCATGCGTGCGCTGGTCGCGTGGTACGCCCGGCCCGATGCGGTGCATCCGCTGGTGCGCGTCGCGGCCTTCTGCTACGAGTTCGTCACCATCCACCCGTTCCAGGACGGCAACGGCCGCCTCAGCCGCCTGCTGGCCACCCTGCTCCTGTTGCAACAGGGCTATCCCTGGGTGCAGTACGTCAGCTTCGAGCACGAGATCGAGCGGCGCAAGAGCGAGTACTACCGCGTGCTGCGCACCTGCCAGGCCAACCGCCCCGGCGAGGACATCGGCCCCTGGCTGCACTTCTTCCTGGACTGCCTGGTGGTGATGATGGAGAAGCTCCGCGCCAAGCTGGAGGCGAAGGGCGCCATCACCGACCTCAACGAACGCCAGCGCAACATCCTGCGCTACGTGCAGGCACATGCCGGTGCGCAGGCGGGCGGCATCGCGAAAGCCTTGACCATTCCGCTACCTACGGTGAAGAAGGACCTCGAAACGATGGTGGCCGCAGAGGTGCTGGTGCGCGAAGGGGTGGGGCGGGGGACGCATTACACCGCACGATAGGCAGCTAAGCATTCCGATCGGCTACAAATGGTGACCAACTCAACTGGTGACGATCCGTCACCAGTTGAACACTGACGACGCTGGCGTTTCAGTCGGTGACAGTTTGCCACCAACCGAAGTAGGAACGAGGCGAACTGGTTACTATCGCTAACTGGTCGGCCTGTTGCCTTTGTCGTTCCTGACCCGCCGTATGGCGGGGTCACAGCCATTAGCATTTGGCCCACCAAGGAGGTATTCGACCCGCCTGACGGCGGGGGCGCAGGGGTGTTGACGGATGCTCTCGGGCTCCCTCACTCTACCAAACCCTCCATCCACCGCACCAGCTCCCGCTCATCCACGATGCTCCACGCGTGCGGGTGCCTGTTCCCATGCTGTACGCCACGCCCTTCCGTAGTGATGTACTCCGCCCGCATATTCCCCGCCGCCACCAGCGTGTCATGGATCCGCTTCATGGCGAAGGCGTTCAGTTCCTCGTAGCCATCGTCGCGGTTGGTGCGCCACCACGCGGTGTCCGGCTCCGTGTAGAAGCGGATGGGCAGGTCCTTCAGCGGCGCCACGCTCGTGGCTGAGTTCAGCAGGGGAGCGGCGCGTTCGTAGTTGGCTAAGCTGTCCGTAGGCGAGCCGAGCGTGCTGTCAAGGAACGCGATCAGGTAGCGCGCTTCACCCTTGTATTCTGGGAAGGTGGTCTTCGACAGGTCGCGCTTCGAGCATTCGTACAGCAGCACCAGGTCCAGCGGGCTGTCCACGGCGAAGACGCCCTTGAGGCCGATGTCCGGCCGTGCCGCGCGCACCAGTTCCTTCGCCAGCAGCACGCTCACGTTGCCGCCGGAGGAGAAGCCGCCGATGAACGTGTTCGTGGCATCGACCCCATGCGCCTTCACCGCCGCCGCGATCGTATCGAGCACGTCCCGCTTCTCCGCATCGCTCATCAGGATGTGCTGGTTGAAGTTCATCATCAGCACCGCGATGCCATTGGCCACCGCCGTGTCCGCGATGGGCGACTCCGACCGCGTATCCGCCGCATCGCAAGGGAAGCAGGGGAAGAGGATCAGCAGTGCCTTCTGATCTGCTGGGATGATGAGGTCGTAGGTGGGGGTGTGGATCTCGCGAGGTGCCAGCTCTTTCGCGGTCAATGGATTGCTCGAGTTGGGCGTGCCACAAGCTGCTAGACCGATGAGAAGAATGGTATACGGCGTGGAGTTCATTGATTGTAATCCTTGAAGACAGTCACTACTATCTGAACATTCGGATTGCCCGTTTCAACAAGGCGTTGAACCAATTCCTTCGCACGCGGCGTTCCTATCGCCCAAAGGGCACGGACACACTTGCGCAGAAAAGGCTGGAGTTCTTCATCCCCCTCATACTCCTTGTGGTTATTCGCAGCACTGAATAGGTCTTCAGTAAAGGTCTCATCCCTAAGTTGATCCATGTACAGAACAATGTCCTCATGGCGGTAGTGCCACTCTAAGCGAAGGGCCGTTTTCAATAGGTCAGCGTAATCCAGGTCTAGGCCATCCCATGAGGCAAGTACCAAGGCCTTATTCAGATCGCGGTCATTCTCTTTGGAAATGGCGCTTGCGATCATGCCCCGGAGGCGTTCCTTATAGAGCTTCTTCTCCCGAGGATATTGATCGGAGAGACTCCAAAAGGGGTCCCTCTGATTCAATGGGTCTCGCGGACCTTCATCAAACCGCTTTTGGAACTTGTCAAAGTCGAACGTGCGTTTCCAGAACATGGCATTCTAGTTCAACAACTCAAAAACACTCGCCGCCCCTTGCCCCGTCCCCACGCACAACCTGTCCCGCCTTAGCGGGATCGTCACCACCCCATACTTCTGCTTCCGCCGCCGCATCTCGTTGAACAGCTGCACGCTCAGCTTCGCGCCGGTGCACCCCAGCGGATGCCCCAGTCCGCCGTACGGCGGACCGCCGTTCACAGCCTGTCCCGCGCATTTGGCGGGATTCACCAGCATATCCATCAGTTCAGCAGTTCGAAAACCGAGGCGGCTCCTTGTCCAGTACCCACACACATGGTGACAACTCCGTACTTCTGCTTGCGCCGTCTCATCTCATTGAACAACTGAACAGAGAGCTTGGCTCCGGTACAACCAAGTGGGTGTCCGAGAGCAATTGCTCCACCATTGACATTGACGATCTCCGGGTCAATGCCCAACTCGCGCACCACCGCCAGCGATTGCGAGGCGAAGGCCTCGTTCAGCTCGAACAGCCCGATGTCGCTCAACTTCAGCCCGGCCTTCTCCAGCGCCTTTGGCACCGCCGCTACTGGACCGATGCCCATGATGCGCGGCTCCACGCCGGCCACGTGGTAGGAGAGGAGGCGCGCGATCGGCTTCACGTTCAGTTCCTTCAGCATGCGCTCGCTCACCACCAGCACGAAGGCCGCACCGTCGCTGGTCTGGCTGCTGTTGCCGGCCGTTACGCTGCCCTTCGCATCGAACACGGGCTTCAGCTTCGCCAGCGCCTCCAGGGTGCTCGCGCGCGGACCTTCATCGGTGTCCACCACGTACTTCTCCACCTGGCG
>JALOLX010000045.1 GCA_025455765.1 Flavobacteriales bacterium
GGTTCGGCTTTCTTGGGGCCTCCCACCATCACATAGGGGTGGTCACCCACCACCGGGATATCGCGCTTGATCAAGCGGGTGATGTCGCGCAGGTATTCCTTCTCCTCATGGTCGCAGAAGGAGAGGGCTTTGCCACTGGCACCGGCACGTCCCGTGCGACCGATGCGGTGAACGTAGGTCTCCGGTACGTTGGGCAGGTCGAAGTTGATCACGTGGGTGAGCCCATCGATGTCGATGCCGCGCGCCGCGATATCCGTGGCCACCAGGGCACGCAGCTTGCCTTCCTTGAAGCCCTTGAGGGCGTTCTGTCGGGCGGTCTGGCTCTTGTTGCCGTGGATGGCCTCCGCAGCGAAACCAGCTTGCGTCAGCACCTTTGCGATCTTGTTGGCACCATGCTTGGTACGCGAGAAGACGAGCGCTTCGCGAATGGCGTCGCCTTCCAGGAGATGGAGCAGCAGCTTGTTCTTGTCCGTGCGGTCCACGAAGAAGATGCGCTGGTCGATGGTCTCCGCGGTGCTGCTTACCGGGGCTACTTCCACCTTCACCGGCTCGGTAAGGATGCTGTTGGCCAGCTTGGCGATCTCCGGTGGCATGGTGGCACTGAAGAAGAGCGTCTGGCGCTTTTGTGGAAGCTTGGCAATGACCTTCTTCACATCGTGGATGAAGCCCATGTCCAGCATGCGGTCGGCCTCATCGAGCACGAAGATCTCCAGGCCGTTCAAGTGCACGAAGCCTTGTTGCATGAGGTCGAGCAGGCGTCCGGGCGTGGCGATCACGATGTCCACACCGCGGTGCAGGGCATCCGTTTGGGGCTTCTGGCCCACGCCACCGAAGATGACGGTATGGCGGAGCTGGAGGTTGCGGCCATAGGCAGCGAAGCTTTCCCCGATCTGGATGGCCAGTTCGCGGGTGGGGGTGAGGATGAGCGTGCGGATGGCGCGCTTGGCCTGCGGCTCGCGGGAGTGCAGTTCCTGCAGGATGGGGATGGCGAACGCGGCGGTCTTGCCGGTGCCGGTCTGTGCGCAACCCAGCAGGTCGCGGCCCTTGATCAGGTGCGGAATGGCCTGTTCCTGGATGGGGGTGGGGTGGGTGTAGCCTTCGGTCTGAAGGGCTTTTAGAATGGGCTCAATAAGCCCGAGGTCGTTGAACGTGGTACGTTCCATGAAAGATGTGCGCAGTGGGTTCCCGGCGCGGGAGGTATGGGCGGCAGGTCCAGGTCATTGAGCCTGGACACACCTGTGATGGTGTGGGGTGCCCCTACGATCGGTCCGGCGTTCAATGAGCCGCTGGTGGAAGGCGCCTGGACACAAGCTCGAGAGCGAGAGCTGGGCGCGTGGGGCATGTTCACTCACCGGTGAACGACGCAAAGATACGAGAAAGGCGGGAGAAGGTTCGGAAGTTGAACAAAGACAGCGGTGCGCAATGCGTCTTCAACAGTGTTGGACGATCATTCTTGCTTGGCTCTATTCCGCTTCAGGGCATTCACATCGAACTCAAGACAAAATGCAATGTCCGTGATGGACGATCGGGAACGACGCGATCCCTCCTTAAAGAGATCGGAACGAGCAGGGTCGGCACGAACAGCGAAACCGAGGCCATTTTTCATTACATATCCAACGTCGAACAAAAAGACAAAAGCCAACGGCCGGATATCATCGCTCAGGTCAGTGTTCAGGGGTGTTGGCGTGCCGGTCGGTCCAGTTTCAAATACGACCTCAGAATTCGCTAATGTTCTTAATTCGAGACCTGGGCCCATCGCAAATCGAATTCCGATGTTCGTTCTGAACTCAATAAGTAGTGGGATCTGTATTGCAGCTAATAGTGCATCCACATTACCCGTTCGATTGTTATCATTGGCTCTGTACTGTTGGCGCCAGACCTTCAACGTGAATTCAGTGCGCGGGGAGACTTTTCGGTGAACAGGCCCGCCAAGCATGATCCCAGCGTTCATGACCGATCCCTTTAGGTCATCCCGGTCCAGAGGAATGGCGTATTGAGGGTCAAGCCCTCGTGGTATTGTGCTCGACCCGTACCCGCCTCGCAATCCAAAGATGACCTGCCCAACGCCACTGAACGGAGCGAATAGGAATAGAAAGGTCAGGATGGACCATTTAATGTCACCGAAGATCAAGTGCATGCACCTTACTGGAGCCGAGCTAAGCTGCTTCATGGACAAATATCCCAATTGCCTTTGATCTATACAATTGCGTTCGCCATCGATCACAATATGTAAGAATTATTGGATCATTTATGCATGAAGGAACGCAAAAGCCCCGCTGGTACTAGACCAACGGGGCTTTGGGATGGCACAGGTGGATCAGCCCTTCTTGTTGGCCTCCAGCATTTCCTTGATGCCGCCCACGCTGCTGAGCACGCCGGTGGCCTCGTAAGGCATGTAGATCACCTTGTTGTTCTGGCCGCTGGTCATTTCCTTCAGCGTTTCCAGGTACTTCATGGCGATCAGGTAGTTGGTGGGGTCGGCGTTGGACCCTTTGATGGCCTCGGTCACCAAGCGGATGGCCTCAGCCTCACCCTGGGCACGACGGATGCGTGATTGTGCATCGCCTTCCGCCTCCAGGATCTGGGCCTGCTTCTGACCTTCGGCCGTGGTGATCTCCGATTGTTGCACTCCTTCAGCCTGCAATACCGCAGCGCGCTTGCTGCCTTCGGCATCGATGATCTGCGCACGACGGTCGCGTTCTGCACGCATCTGCTTCTCCATGGCCTCGCGGATGTCGCGCGGAGGGTTGATGTCCTGGAGTTCCACGCGGTTCACCTTCACCCCCCACTTGTTGCTGGCCTCATCCAGGATGGTGCGGAGCTTCATGTTGATGGTGTCGCGGCTGGTGAGGCACTCATCCAGGTCCAGCTCACCGATCACGTTACGCAGGGTGGTCTGTGTCAGTTTCTCGATGGCCAATGGCAGGTTCTCGATCTCGTACATCGCCTTCACCGGGTCCATCACCTGGAAGTAGAGCAGCGCGTTGATCTCGGTCATCACGTTGTCCTTGGTGATCACGTTCTGCCGAGGGAAGTCGTACACGGTCTCCCGCAGGTCGATGCGCTCGCGCTTCACGAACTGCACGTACTTGTTGCCATCAGGCAGGTCGCGTGTAAAGCGGAAGACGATCTCACGCGGCTTGTCGAAGATGGGGATGATGACGTTGAAGCCAGCGGTCAGCGTGGTGCGGTACTTACCCAGGCGTTCAATGACCATGGCTTCACTTTGTTGCACGATGCGCACGCCCTTCACAACGATGAAGACGATGAGCAGTGCCAGTAAGAGGAGGATGACGGTAGCGGCGTTCATGAGGGGTTGGGTCGATGGTGTTCGGATGGGAGGAGGTCAGGCGTTCTCCAGAGGTTTCACGATCAAGGTATTGCTTTCCACGCGCACCACTTCCACGAGGTCTCCCGTGCGCAGGGGTCGGTCGTTCAGCGATTCAGCGCGCCAGTCATCGCCGGCGGCAGCCACACGACCGAGGCGTAAGCCCGGTTCAAAGTCCTGGGTGACACGGCCGCGTTGGCCCACCAGCGCATCCACATTGGTGCGCACATCGGGTGCGTTCCACATGCGCTTCATGAGCACCGGTCGGATGGTGAAGAAGGCCAGCAGGCTGAAGGCGGAGAAGGCGATGAGCTGAGCCCCGGACCCCAGTCCGATGGCTGCCACGATGCTCGCACCCACACCCCCCACTCCTAAACAGAGCAGGAAGAATCCGGGCACGAAGATCTCGGCGATGAAGAGGAGGATGGCCAGGCCAGCCCACCAATGCCACTGAAAGAATTCCATGGTCGTTGTGCTTAACATGCACGAAAGTAAGCGCGGTGCAAAGTAGGCAGGAGCGGGAAGCGGATGAACGGGCCACGCAAATGGATGGACGGTAGCAGGGGGGCACGCCTGCGCACCACGGTAAGGCGAACTCTGCCGAACTTCGCGGCAACCATGAAGATCGCGCTGCTGGCTGCGGCCAGTTCGATCCATACGATCCGGTGGGCGAACGCGTTCGTGGAACGTGGCCATTCGGTGCTGCTGATGAGCCAACATGCCCCTTCCGCCATGTTGGATGAACGCGTGCGTCTGGTGCACCTGAAGCACCTCGGTGGATCGGGATACCTGGTGAACGGACCGATCGTGGCGCGTGCCATCCGACGGTTCGCGCCCGATGTGGTGAACGCGCATTATGCAACCGGCTATGGCACACTGGCCCGCTGGAACGCTGGCTATCCGTTGGTGATCAATGTGTGGGGTAGCGATGTGTTCGAGTTCCCGGACAAAGGCCGTCCGTTCCGGGCATTGCTGCTGGGGAACTTACGCCGCGCGCGACACGTGGTCTCCACCAGTGCGTTCATGGCGCGCCGAACGGCATCGCTTGGTAAAGCGCTGCCCCCCATTGCTGTGGTACCCTTCGGTGTGGATACCGAACGGTTCAGCCCCGCCACATCGAAGCGGGCCGGTAACGAGCTGGTGATCGGCACCGTGAAGACCTTGGCACCGAAGTATGGCATCGACACCCTCCTGCATGCCTTCGCATTGGTGGTTGAGCAGTTTCCCCATGTGCGCCTGCATATCGTAGGTGCCGGTCCACAAGACCGCGCGCTGAACGCTTTGGCCGACGAATTGGGCATTGCCTCCTTGGTCACGTTCAAGGGTGCTGTTCCACACGTCGATGTTCCGCCTGCACTCCGTGGTCTGGATGTTTTCGTTGCCTTGAGCCGAGCGGACAGCGAGACGTTCGGCGTGGCGGTCATCGAGGCCTCCGCTTGTGGTCTGCCGGTCGTGGTGAGCGATGCTGGTGGGCTGCCTGAGGTGGTCGTACAAGGTTCAACCGGTCTGGTTGTTGGCCGCGATGACCCTGCGGCAGCGGCGAAGGCGCTGGAAGAGCTCATCCGGTCACCAGAGCAGCGCCAGGCCATGGGCACTGCGGGCAGGAAGCATGTGCTGGACAAGTACCGTTGGGGGCCCTGTGTGGACCAACAGATCGAGGTGTTCGAGCGGGTGATCCAAAGCGCTGCCGGAGCATGAAGGTCATCTTCCTAACCCAGTACTTTCCGCCGGAAACGGGTGCGCCGCAGAACCGGCTGCACGCCACTGCACAGGCCTTGGTCGGCAAGGGTGCCGAAGTGACCGTGCTCACCGCCATGCCCAACTATCCGGACATGCGTATCCATGCCGCATACCGTGGCAGGTGGCACGTGCGCGAGGCGATGGACGGTATGGTCGTGCATCGGGCCTGGATCTACGCATCGCCCAAGCGGAGCATCCTTTGGCGCCTGCTGAACTACTTCTCCTTCGTGTTCACAGCGCTGTGGGTCGGCTTGTTCAAGTTGAAACGGAGCGATGTTCTCCTGGTGGAGTCGCCGCCGCTCTTCCTGGGCATCACGGCCATGCTGCTCGCCAAGGCCAAGGGCGCGAAGCTGGTCTTCAATGTGAGCGACCTGTGGCCCGAGAGCGCGGTTCAACTGGGCCTGGTCACCAACCGCATGGTGATCCGCTTGAGTACCTGGCTGGAAGAACTGTGCTACCGGCGTTCAGCGTTGATCACCGGTCAGACCATGGGCATTGTGCGGAACATCGCACAGCGTTTCCCGCGAAAGAAGGTGCTCTGGGTTCCCAACGGGGTGGACCTTGGAGCCATAGCACGAGCGGAGGATAGTGGTGATCCGCAACAGGTGCGCGCCCAACTGGGGATCGCTGCGGGCGATCTGGTGCTTACCTATGCCGGCATCATTGGGCACGCGCAAGGATTGGAGGTGGTGCTCCGTGCCGCATCCATGTTGAAGCACGGCAGCACCATCCACTTCCTGCTGATCGGCGATGGGCCGGAGAAGGCGGAACTTCAAGCCATGAAGGCCCAACTCGGCGTTGATGCCGTGCGGTTCGTAGAGCGGCTGCCGCGGGCCGAACTGCTGACCCTGTTGCGTGCCACCGATGCCGTGGTGGTACCGTTGCGCCGGAACGACCTCTTCAAGGGTGCCATCCCCAGTAAGATCTTCGAAGCCCTTGCCTTGGGCAAACCGCTGCTGCTCGGGGTGGAGGGGGAGGCAAAGGAGCTCTTCATTGATGAAGGACAGGCAGGGCTCGCGTTCATTCCGGAGGATGCGGAGGACCTGCTGCGATGTGCGGAACAACTGGCCGAAGATCGCACCCAGCTTGAGCGAATGGGCGCCAACGGGGCACGTTACGTGCGCGAACGGTTCGATCGTGCGGTGATCAGTGAACGGCTGTGGGAGGCGATGGTGGAACTCAGAACGAGCAAGCCGCGATGATCCCAGAACAGATACGGCTCGGCTGGAGAGCCCTTGTCGGAGCATACGGGCCATGGGCCACAGGCTTTCTTATGCTCCTCGCTGCTGCCCTGCCGCTTGCACCCGACCTGGTCCCCTCGGCTTTAGTGCTGTTCCTGGCGGCCACGGTGGTCCGGCAGTTCCGTGCTTTCCATCGGCCACGCGTCCGGCGTTGGCATACACCACTTCCATGGGCCGCTTTGTTCTTCCTCATGCACGTGATCGGCATGGCATGGAGCACGGATATCGACTTCGGTCTTTTCGACCTGCAGATCAAGTTGCCGTTGCTGCTCCTTCCAGCGCTGGCCCTGGTGCTACCTGGCCTTTCGAGATCGGCCAGGCAGGCCGTGCTTACGGTCCACACCTTCGCCAGTGCCATGGCCGTACTGTTCTGTGTGATGGCTGCCCTGTTCCGTATCGTTGGCGGCAGTGCGTTGGAGCCTGCCCAGGAGATCTTCAGTTCGGCGTTCTCCATCTTCCTTCATCCCACCTACTTCGCGCTGTACCTCAGCCTGGCGCTCGCTGGTTGGGTGCTAACACCCATGCACAGTGCCTGGCCGGCGTGGTTATCACGTAGCGTGCTGCTATTGCTATGCGTGGGTGTGTTGCTGTGTGGCAGCAAGATGGGCTGGATCGTCCTGGTGCTGCTGCTTCCAACGGCGCTTGTGCTCAGGTGGAACGACCGCTCCTTGCGCCGCACGCTACTTGGGCTTCTGATGGCATTCGCTGCAGCCCTGGTGACCTTGGTTTCGACTTCGCCCTATGCCCGCGATCGCGTGCAGGAGGCGTGGCGCGTGGCCGTGGAGGGCAACGCGGATGCGAACGCCGAGACCAGCTCTGCGGTGCGCACCATCACCTGGTCGGCAGCGATCAGGTTGTTCCGTGAAGCTCCGCTTTGGGGTACTGGCACGGGCGACATCAAGAACGAATTGGTCAGGGTCTACGATGAACGCGGCCAACAGTGGGCGAAGGAGCGTCGTTTGAACGCACATAGCCAGTTCCTGCAATCGGCCGCATGCCTTGGTGTGGCAGGACTGTTCGCCTTGTTGATGATGGTGCTCGCGCCGTTCCTCGGACCTTTTCGCAGAGATGCATTGACCGTAGTGTTCGTGCTCATCTGTGCCCTGAACTGGAGCGTGGAGAGCATGTTGGAAGTACAGGCGGGCGTGGTATGGACGGCGCTGATGCTCTTCCTGTTGTTCGCGGATGAACCCGACCTGGCGGCATGAGACCCTTGCACATCGGCTACATCTGTGTGGAGGACCCACGAGACCGGCGCACCTGGTCGGGCACCAACTTCCACCTGCTGGATGCGCTGGAGCGTGCCGGGCATCGGGTGGAGGTCATCGCCCCCCTACGCCCGACCGCATTGCTGCTCGCGGTCAAGGCCTTCAATCTCCTCTCCACGAGGATGCTGGGCAAGCGGTTCCACTACCGCGATTCACGCCTGCTTTCCAAAGCGTATGCCAGACTCGTGGAACGCCAGTTGAACGGACGGCCGCTCGATCTGCTGCTGGCACCGGCCGGCCTCGCCGCTGTGGCGTATTTGCAGACCCGCATTCCGGTGGTCCACATCAACGATCGCTGCCTGCATGGGGCGTTGAACTATCACCGGATACTACGCGACCTGTTCGCCTGGTCACTGCGCGATGTCCTGGCGGTGGAACAACAGGCCTTGCAGCGCGCCGAACTCACCGTGTACGCATCGGACTGGGCCAGTGAAGGCGCGCGCAGTAGTGCGCCAGCGGTGGCCGACCGCATCTACACGATCCCCTTTGGCGCCAACTTTGTGTCGGCCCCAGCTTCACCGCCCGTACGGGGCATCGGTTCGCCCTGGCGCCTGCTGTTCATGGGGGTGGACTGGCAGGACAAAGGCGGTGCCATTGCCGTGGAAGCCTTGCGTCACTTGCGTTATCTGGGTCATTCAGCCCAGCTCACGGTGGTGGGTTGTGTACCACCCGCTGAGGTCGAGGATCCGGATATGCAGGTGGTGGGGTTCCTGAACAAGAACGATCCCATGCAGCGCGACCGGCTAGCGCAGCTGTTCCATGAAGCGGACGCCTTGATCCTGCCCACCCGCTTCGAGGCGTACGGGATCGTGTGCTGCGAGGCCGCAGCATATGGGCTGCCGGTGTTCGCCACGCGTACAGGAGGCATTCCCACCATCGTCCAGGACGGTATCACCGGCCGCCTGTTCCCTGTTTCCGATGGTGGAGCTCCCTACGCTGAAGCGATCCGTGAAGTGCTGCTGGATCCGGTGCGTTGGAGCGCCATGCGCCAGGCCGCACGATCGCGGTACGAGC